>JBEHXD010000170.1:0-9544 GCA_048498875.1 Verrucomicrobiota bacterium | reverse complement strand
CAGCGGATGATTGCCATCCGCTCCCTTAATCGTCGCCTCGCTCGCACCACCATCGAGCAGCGGCCCTGGGAATACATCCTCAAGACCTACGACAGTCCCGAGACGTTGTTCTTCCTGGATCCGCCTTATCCGGAGCCAGGCGCAACCTACGATGGCTGGGATGAACTCACCGTCGAGCGATTCTGCGCGGCCGTCAAAAAACTCCGCGGCCTCTGGATTTTCACCTTCAAGGACTGCGAGCAGGTGCGCGACTGCATGGCGGGTTACACGTTCAAAATCGTAAACCGTGCCCGTGGGATCGACAACAAGGCCCGCGGCAAGAAGGCGGCGCGTTACCAGGAGATTATTTTCACCAGCGATCGGGACGAGCGGCATGCGCTGCGCAAAGGGAGGACGGCATGAGGCTACAATGTACGAGTGCAATTCTGGCAGCATGTGCCGCAATCGCTTCTCCGTGGCGCATACCGACTATCTATCCAAGCTGCGAATCGCATGAATGGAAGCCACAGCTTGTAGCAAAGAGTGCACCACATGCAAATGTTCGGAGCGTTGATGAGTTCAAAAATATTGGGTCGGATACTCCAAATTCGAACTCGGTGTTTCTCGTGCTCATCACGCCAATAGCGAAAGAGACGATTGCGAAATATTTCATCGAAGAGGGCATCGAACGACGCTGCTGTTTTCTTTTTATCCCGGATGAAAGTCATTTCGGCAGCTTCACTGTGAAGTTGGGTGAGATATTGTTTTATGACGTTCATCTCATCGGAGATGGCCTTTGCTTCGCGGTAGAAGCCGCAGCTGTGCATCTCTCGTGCAAACTGCGAAATTTCGAAGTCGATATCTTCAATGACCTGCTGCCATTGACCGGAGTCGTAGGGTTTGGTTTTAGCTTCGTCCCGCATTATGTACACTCGGCGCCGAAGGAAGGTCATCTCGTCGTTCACTCGTCGGAGTTGGTCGCGGAAAATAATGTAGTTGGAAATGAAGTATCCGGTGAGAATGGCGAGGAAAGTGGGAAAAAATATTTTATCAAATTCCCACTGCTCGAAGCACCATTTGATGAGGAGGTGAACATCGCGGAGGTAATCGATCATAGGATCGGTATCCAAAATGTTATTGGAAAAAACGTCAACTGGAGGACGGCATGAGTTTCGAATTCCGCACGCCGATGCCCTTCAAAGAGGCGCTCGATTCCCGCGGGGTGAAGGCGATCCTGCCCACCGACTTTCGCACGCGGCTCCTGAGTGAGATTCCCGCTCAGCTCCGGGAGCGGGCATTCTTTTCGGCCGGTGTGACCAATGCCGACTTCTTGAACGGCGCGTCGAGTGCGATCGATGATCTCGTTTCCGGTTCGGTCGATCGTGCCACCAAGCGCGCCGAACTCAAAAAGCTTTTGGACTCGCTGTCGTATCAGCCCGCGCCTGGCGAGGAAGGTTCGCTCACGGATCTCAGCTCCGATCGCCGGCTCAACGTCATCCTCGATACCAATCTCGAAATGGCGCAGGGCTACGGCAACTGGGCCCAGGGACAGGACTCCGCCGTCCTCGATCAATGGCCCGCCCAGGAACTGATCCGTGTCGCGAATTTCGAGAGCGAACACAAACGCGACTGGCCAGTTCGTTGGGAAGCTGCCGGCGGCGAATTCTTTGACGGCCGCATGATCGCGTTGAAGAACGATCCGATCTGGACGGAGATTTCCCGCTTTGGTCTGCCTTATCCTCCGTTCGATTTTAATTCCGGAATGGATGTCCAGGACGTGAATCGCGACGAAGCGATCGATCTTGGCCTCATCGATCGGGACACGGAAATTCTGCCTCAGTCCCGCGGCTTCAACCAGGGACTCGAGGCAACGCCGGAGATCAGCCCGAAGATGAAGCAGTCGCTGGTGGACTCGCTTGATGCCGTGGGAGTGGCTGCCCGCTTTGTCGGCGACGTGCTGCGCTACATGGGAGGATCCGAATAATGGGCGTCTCGGTTGAAATCAAAATCACGAAGGACACGGCGTCGCCCACGCTTGCAGCCGCGCGTCAGTTCATGAAGCCCGAGCGGCTCAACCCCATCATCGGCCGCAGCGCCGTGAACGTCTACCGCAAGCATCTCTTCGGAGTTAATGAGACCCGGCCGAACAAGCTCGGTGGAACGCGAACCAATTACTACGCGACGGCCGCCCGGCAAACGAACTTCCGGATCCTGAGTGATGACGCCGTTCTCGTTTCCATTCCGCAAATCGGAATCGCGCAGCGGTACTACGGCGGGCCCATCAAACCTCGCGTCGCGAAGTTCCTGACGATTCCGGCGAACCCCAAAGCCTACGGCCACCGGGCGAGTGAATTCGATTTGGAGCTGGTGTTCGGTCCAGGCGGGCAACCGATCGCCCTGGCAACGAAGTCGACGCGGGCAACACAGGTCACCCAGAACAAGAAGGGCAAGACCGTCACCAAGCTGATCGGCCGTCACGGCGAAATCATGTTCACGCTCAGCCGTGGCGTGATTCAAAAGCCGGATCCCACCATCTTGCCCTATCCCGAGCAGGTGTTGGCGCAGGTGGGCATCGATGTGAAATCCGCACTCGATCGCGACATTGCACGGGCCCAGCAAGGCGGCGGCAACGGAGGTGCATCGTGAGTGCGGCCGGCATTGAAATCGATCAGCTCGATTTATTCGGCCGACTTCAAGTCGCGCCGGAATTGAATGGAATTTCCATCCTCAATCAGAAGAAGGGTGTCACGGAAAACGATATCCTGGTTGCGCTGAGCGTACTGAATGACGGAGGCACTGGGAAGATTGGCGTTTGTATCATTGTGCTCATGCCCTCCCTGACTCCCGAGTCCGGTGCCGGGCCGCGCTATAAGATCACACTTACTGTCCAGGTGATCGAGATGCCGCTCATCAATCTTGGAGACCAGGGAACGGGTATCAGCGCCGAACGACTGGCGGAAATCGTGCGCAGTCTTGGGCACTATTTCCAAAATGGTTTTGGGGGCACCTACTACTTTGATGGAATGGAGCCAATCACAGTCGTAGACGGACAGATCAGCTATGGAGTGAAATTCTCACGCATCGGCGGCGATACGCCGGCAGCGAAAGTGACGCTGCCCAATCTTGCCGCAGATAACGGCAATGTGTCGCCGGCAACCGTGACGCTCACAAACACCACTGTGGGAGCGGATATTTGGTACACGACGGATGATTCGTATCCGTCGTCAAAAAATCCATCCGCCCATCTCTATTCGGATCCATTCCTTCAATCGGAGCCGGCGACCATTCGGGTCGCGGCGGAAAAAGCAGGGATGCAGCAAAGCGACGTCCGAAAAATTTCAATTTCTTAACCACTAAAAACTATGTCAGTAAATAACGTCGCCAACATCATCGGAGGCCCATGCCTCGTTTTCTACAAGGATTCCATTTTTCGTTCGAAGGCGGACGTGACGATGGCTCCCAACCTCTCGGACTTCGAAATCGAAATCGATTCTTTGGGTGTGGTCGATACCCGCGCCGGCAACCAGGAGCTGAAACTCACCTTCATTCCTGAAGGACGGTTTGCCGATCTCGATGTTCTCTTCCCACATCTTTCCGCGAATTACGGATCGCTGGTGACCCCTGTCTGGCCATGCGGCGCGGTGGATTTCGGGGATGACAAAATCGCGGTCGCGAATACCGCCTTGCCCGCGGGCACACCAATTTCTTTCGGGACTACCGGCGTAATGCCGGCAGGACTTACTTCGCCAACGCTCTACTATCTCGGAGCCAACGCCGGAGGATTCCGAAAAATTCACCTCTCGGCAGCCGCGGCGGAAGCAGGTACTGGGGCGATCGACATTACCGACGCCGGCACGGGCTCGCTGAAATTTGTCGAACAGCATGCATTGATCATCATCGGCAACGATGGCCGTCGAGTCACGTTCCACAATGCGGCGGTCACCAAGATGCCGGAAGTTACCGGCGAGAAACAAACTCCGCTTTGGGGTCAGGTCGAATTCGAATGTTTCGTTAAGAATGGTGTCGCTCGCACTGATGAAAATTCGGTGCTCACTGAGGACACCGCGGCTTTCGCAGACGAAGGCTTCGACCCGGCCGATATCATCACTCAGCCATATACGATGGACTGGGGCGAGGATGCTCCCTGGGTGGGAATGTCCACGAAGGTCGGGATCAAGATCACACCCACGCTCGATCTTTCGCCGGTGGATAACCAGGCGGCGGGAATTCTCAGCCGGCGCATCACGAAGATCGGCATCACGCTGACTGCTCAACCGATCGGAATCGATTTCGCGTCGCTTCGGGCGAAGCTCAACTTGGACGGCGCCGGGGCCAAACTTGGCCGCTCTCTGGCCGGCGATGATCTCAATATCCAGGGCACCGGCGTTTATATCCGCGTCTATGCGGCCGCGCTCACCGGTGGTCCGGCGCAATGGAAACGCGATGACGAACGCGTCGGCGAACTTACCTGGAAGGGCAACCGTACCTTCACGGCCGGTGTTCCCAACCCGATGCTCTACATCGGCGCGGAGGCTCCAGCTTAAGGAATCCGTGTGCGCATTCTGTTCTCAACGACGGTCATCGCCGACGACAACCTTGCCGTCGGCCGGGTCGCCTCCGGTCTTACCTGGGAGAGCGAGCCGGTCGTCGACGTGTTCTCCTTTTTTCGCGATCCTCTCGCGACGGTTTACGGCCGCAGCGCCGGTCCGCTCGTGCTCGCTTTCAGCGGCTGGCACTTTTTCAACACCGAAAAAGAAGCCGTTATTTTCTGCTGCACCTGGAAACAACAGCTGCCGCTGCAAGCGGACCTTTTGCTTACCGATGAGGCGGAGACTTTCGCTCTCCGCATGGCCAATGCAGTTGGAAGCGTCAACATCGGCCAGCGCATCGGCCTTGCCGTGCCCGTGCAATACAAGTTCACCGGCCGGCAATTCGTCAGCGAGGACGTGCCCGACACAGATCCGGAGGACGAAGACATGACCAAGCGAGGCACAGCGGCACCGGCGCAGGACGACGAATCCGTTGCGATCGTCTTCGACACTCCGTTCGGCGGTTCGCCGAGTTGGTTCGATTTGAAGTTGGTACCGCCAGGAGGATCACCCCCGATCGCCGTCGTCGGCTATTCTGGCATCAGCGCCGCCGGCTTCACCGCCATCCTTTCCGCCGCGCTCCCGGCGGACGGTTACACCGCTTACTGGAAAGCCGAACTCTGACAGCCATGGAATCCCCGCTCACCGCTCACCGCCTCCTACTCACTCTTTGCGCTCTGCTCTCTGTGCTCTGCGTTCCGCTCTGCTTCGCCCAAGGCACGGTGTCCGATCTCGAAGTCCAGCGCATCCTCAAGCTCGGTACCGGCACGACGTCGGGCAAAGAAGGCACCATTTCGCCGACTCAGCTCACCGCAAATACAAACGACTGGGCACCGAGCGGCTACGCCTACGCCTTCACGTTTCGCGTGTCGACCGATGCATCGCGCAACCTGACCGGTCTCGCCGGCGGAGTGCTCGGCCGTACCATCACGATGGAGAACGTGGGCAGCTTTCCCCTGGTGTTGAAGAATGCCGATGCCGGAAGCACGGCCGCGAATCGCTTTGCGCTGAATGCGGACTACACGCTCGCCGCGGGAACCGGCGTGTTGATGAAGTACGACGCAAACTCATTTCGCTGGCGGATCGTGGGCAGTCAGACAGCGCCGAACTCCGCGACGGGTGATGTGATTGGCCCATCGAGCGCCGTCGATAACCGGATCGCGGTCTTCGATTCGACCAGCGGAAAGTTGCTCAAGGATGGCGCCAAAACTGTAGCCGACATTAATCCTGTAGGCAGTCAGACCATCTGGATCCCGGCAGTGGGGATGTCACCAGCGACCACGAACGGTGCGACGGCCACGCAGATCGAGGGTACGCCCGGCCGGCCGGAAATCGCCGCGTTGTCCTTCGATCCAAGCAACCAGCAATTCGCGCAGTTCGCGATCGCGATGCCAAAGAGCTGGAACAACAGCACCGTCACCGCGCAGTTTTTTTGGTCGCATCCATCGACCACGACAAATTTCGGCGTCACGTGGTCGATCGCCGGCGTGGCGGTTTCCGATGGCGACGCGATCGACGCGTCCTACGGCACCGCGCAAACTGTGAGCGATACGGGTGGCACGACCGGCACGCTCTACATCTCCTCGGCGACGAGTGCCGTGACGATCGGTGGCACGCCTGCGACGGGTGACCTGGTGTATTTCCACGTCGCCCGCGTGCCCGCCGACAGCAGCGACACCATGGCCGTCGAAGCGAATCTCATCGGCGTAAAGATAATCTATACGACCAGCGCGCCGACCGACCAATGAAACAGCGCTGCAAGTTCCTGGTGCCGGCGCTGCTCGCGCTGGTTCTCGCCTTTTGCACCGGCGCGCTCCAGGTCAACAATCTGACCGGCTTCGGCGCATTCCACGTGAGCTCCGGCGGCAGTCCGATTTCCGCGACGGGTGGCACCATTACGACTTCGGGTGGATATAAAATCCACACATTCACGACTTCGGGAAGCTTCGTGGTCACGTCCGGAGGGTCGATGGATATTCTTATAGTCGGCGGTGGTGGTGGCGGTGGTGGTTTCGGCGGCGGCGGCGCCGGTGGCTTCATCAAACTCACGTCACAAGCAATCACGGCTGGCACTTATACTGTGACCGTTGGCACCGGCGGAACGAATGTTGCCTCGGGATCGCACGCGGGCGAGCGCGGTGGATTGGGCGGCGATTCTGTTTTCAACGGAACGACCGCCCATGGTGGCGGCGGTGGCGGCGCGTTTTCCGATACGCTCTCTGACGGCATGAGTGGCGGCAGTGGTGGCGGTGCGGGCACGTTGGCCTCTTCTCCGTTTACAGCCGGCAGCGGTGGCGCCGGCACCGGCGCTGAAGGTAATGCCGGCGGCGCGGCCGTTACCGGTGCAACTGCGGGCGGCGGTGGTGGCGGCAGCGGCGGTTCAGGTGGCAACGGCTCAGGCAACACTGGCGGAGCCGGCGGGGCTGGCACTGCAGATACTATTTCAGGCTCATCCGTCACCTATGCAGCCGGCGGTGGTGGGGCTGGTCTTACGACTGGCGGTGCCGGCGGTTCGTCCGTCGTGGGCGGTACGGGAGCCAGTTACAACTCCGATTCCGGTCCGGGAGCCACATCACCCACTGCTCACACGGGCAGTGGTGGCGGTGCGAAATACGCGAACGCGTCCGCCGCTTCGACGGCAGGAGCGGACGGTGTGGTTATCATCCGATATATTTTTCCATGAAAACAAAACTGTTATTCCTATCCGCGCTGTTCATCGGCGCTATTTCACTGCGGGCTCAGGCTTCAGCCCCAACGGCCGCTCCGATCGGAGCCGAGGTTGATTTCTCCGTCACTGTCCAGGGCACGACCCCGTTCACCTATGAGTGGCAGAAGGCTCCCGTCGGGTCGACGGCGTTCGTTACGATCCCTGGCCAGACGGCGGCGACGTACATCATCGCCTCCGCAACCGAAGCCGACGCCGGAAACTATCGTGTGATCGTGCGGAATGATTTCGGCAGCACCATCAGCAACACGGCCAATCTGAACTCCGGCGCTCCGCCCGTGATCACTTCCTTTGGTCTGGTGGTGAAGAAGAAAGACGCCGCCGGTAACTGATCGCATTCTCGATCGACTAATTCTGAGTTCACGTGGGCGAGCCCTCGAAAATCGACATTCAGATTGCCACGTCTGGCGACACCAAAGGTGTCGACCAGACCACGCAAGCGTTTGAAAAGCTGGATATCACGGCCAGTACAACGTCTAAGAACATAGCCGCCTATCTCGCGAAAACCGAAGCGGCCGAGAAGTCTCAAACCGACGAGCAGAGGGCCAGCCTTCAGGAACAGGCGCGACTGGCGCTGTTCTATCGTGTAGAAACGAAGAAGGCCGCAGACACCACCGGCGACCTAAGCAAGGAACTGAAGAGCCTCAAGGAGGCGGGTTCGGGAGCGAACCAGGTGATGACCGGCCTGCAGGAGCAAGGGCTGGGAGGTTTGCTCACCGCCGGTCGTGGTGCGATCGCAACCATTCGCGCACTGGCCACGGGGGCGATCGGTGGCCTGCTGATTCCGGTGCTAGCTGTCGCCGGCGGTGCACTGATCGCGTTAAGAAAAATCGCCGAACAGAACGAAAAGGACATCAAAAGAATTTTCGATTCCCATGGCAAAGCCGCTGAACTTTATCAGACCAAATTAGCGGAGCTCACGGCCGCGACCACGAAGGACTTCGATGCGCAGCTGAAAAAAATTCAGGAAATAGCTGCGGCCTACGACAGCGTCGCCACATCGATCGATAAGGCGTACTCACGGCAGGAAAAATTTAACGCCGCTCAGGAATCGCTGAAATCGTCCCAAACTGATCTGGCCGAGAAAAAGGAATTGGCCAATGCCAAGACCCCGGAGCAGGAGGCCGCGATCAAACAAAAGTTCGCCGATCGGCGACTCGCGTCCGACACACAAAAACAATTCCGTGATTTTGATACTGTCGATCTGCAGGCGACCAGGCAAAAGGAAGAGGCGCAAAAAGCCCAGCTGGACGCGCGAAACGAGAATCTGCAGTTGGAAGAGGAAGTTAGGAAGAGCCAGAAGATCGCCGATGATAAGGCTGCAACTGCGGAGGCATTCAAGGGCGACAATTCAGCCAACGGTGAGAGAGCCCGCAAAGAAGCGCTGGCTGCAAAGGATGCTGCCACGGCTGCACGAAAGAAGGCCGATGAAGTGGGTGGTGAAAATAGCAAGACCATCGCGGCGGCGCAGGACCGCATCGATTCCGCAAATGACACGACGAAGGAAAATGCGATCAATCGGGAGAAGTTTAGAACTGATCTCGCTGGAAAACAGGTGGACGCCCAAACCACCGCGAAAGATCTTCAGAAGCAACTGGGTCTTGCACTGTCCAATTTCCAGCCTGGGGACGACGATGCAGCCAAACAAATCGCATCACTCAGGCAACAATTGGCCGCTGCGAAACGTACGGGCGGCTTGATCGGAAATCTTCTCGGACAGGACACGAAAAATCAGTCGACCGATAACAGACAGGCAATCCAAAGGGCGAACGCGGGGCAGACCCAGCCGACCATCGCGGGTGCAGATGGCAGACCTTCCGGAGGAGAGGGCACGATCACGAAAGACGGCAAGACCATCAAAGTCACCGGAGCAAACACCGTCGCCGACCTCAAAGCACCAAAAAGCAGCTCGGTTGCGGTTGCTACCGTTGATTTATCCGCCGCGACTATCAGTGCCCTCGCGGCAGCGGTTGTATCAGCGTCCTCGGGTACTGGCACATCTGGCAGCAGTAGCGGCCCGAGTCCGAAAGATACAGTGGACGCCATAAACAAGAACGGCAAATCGACCGAGAACCTTCACGGGAAGATGGTGGACGCCTTGAACGCCGGCACGGCGCGAAATGATTCGACGGCGAAGAAAGTGGATACCCTGGCTCGAGCCGAACGTGCACGCGCCGATCGCTCTTAGTCATGGGCCTACCGCTTTCATGGAAGGGCTCGCCGGCGCGGCCACTGAACGCATGGGGTATCG
>JBEHXD010000169.1:0-9592 GCA_048498875.1 Verrucomicrobiota bacterium | reverse complement strand
CTTGATCACGGATCTGCTTCGTCTGCGCTTTTACCCGACGACGGAGGGAAACGACCCAGGCAATAAAGATCATCGTGCCCAATCCCAGAGTACCCGCCAGAGCCAGGATTCGTGGACGCGTAAACCACGACGGACGATGCAGCACGACCACATCGCGCATCGTGCGCAGGGAGAGCTGAAACCCCGTGGGCTTGGCATACTCATCATACTTCACTTCGTAAACCCCGGTGAGGGCAAGCCGGCTGCCGGCCTCGATTTCATCGGAGGCGAAATCGGACGATTTCTCATCGAGATACGCTTCAAAAATCGTGCTCGCAGCCTGAAGCGTGAGCCGCGTCAGGCCTTCGGTGGTGGAACTATCGATGAGCGCGCCTTCCACGGTCACAAGCCGCCCGTCATCGGCGATCACCGGGCCGGCACCCGCCGAGATCAGTTTTGGAACGGGTTCCGGTCCCGCCCCCACCTTGCGATAGACCGCCTCCCTCAAACCCATGCGGCCACCCTGCCGTCCGGAAAATCCCACTGCCTCGATCCGGTCGCCGGGAGCGAGCCGCCCGGTCTCGCGCGAAAACACCGGCAGCGTATCGGCACCGTCCTGCAGATAGACTACGTGTCCGGGAACCTGATACAAAACGGTTCCGGCCACCCGCAACCGCTGGGTGAACGACTGCAAATAACCGAAGCGTCCCACGCTCGCCAGGGAGCCCAGGGGAATCGCGAAGGGATCTTTCGGCGCGGGCTCCTCGACCTGCACATAGGAGGCGGATGGCACCCAGAGCTTGACGCCGGTCAGCCGGGATTGCTCGTCGGCGACAGCCGTGCAAACACCATGCAGCCGGACCACCGCCCCGACCAGTTCGGAAACATCCTCCGCCGCGGGCAAAACTGCCACGAAGTCACCTCCGGAGGTCGCAATCTCCAACTCCGGGAGCCCGTTGCCGTCCTTTCCGATTCGCCGGAGGTATCCGCGCATCTCCACCCATTTGGCCTCCTCCACCCCGCTGAGGGCATGCTCCAGGGAAATTTGCTTCGCCTGCGGAAGCACCAGCTCACTCACTTTGTCGAAATCCGTCGCGATCACCACCGGCGAAAATTGCCCCATGCCGGTGACGCCATGGATCTCCACGTTCCGGCCAATCGATCGATGCGGAGAGGTGGATTTGCCCCGCATCACGCACATCCCGCCACTGGCGTCCTGCACAAAGAAAAAGGGCGTGCCGGGATCCGCCCAGGTTACCACTGCGGTGAGAGTTACCGGACGTCCCGCCATCGCCTGTTCCCGGGGCAACTCAAGGACCTGCGCCGCCAGATGCAGCGTTCCGTTGGAAGGGATTGTTTTCCCGGGTTGAGGTAACGTGACGCCCGTCGTGCGGAAAAGCCCTTCCTCAAGACTCCAGCTGGTGCCCCGAATCATGGGATAACCGACAGCTTCGACAGTTTCGTTGATTGAACAGGAGCGGGTCTGCGCCGTCATCACGGTGATCTGTCCGGTCCGGTCCCTGATCGTAAGCGATCTGCCGACTTCCTGGGCTTTAACTTCACCGGCGATGCGCACCAATTCGTTGGCGGGAAGCCGGCCCAACTCGCCGATCGGCCGCACCGGCTGGGAAAAACGCGGATCGTCGTCGAGATGGCCGATCACCTGCAGATAACTGATATCCGGCACCAATGCCGAATAGGATTCCACCGTGCCATTGGACTCCACTTTGGGATTATAAACTCCCGTCACCCGAACATAGGCATCAGACAATTTGGGAATCGGATCCGACAGTTCGCGCTGCACCCAGACAGCCATCGATTTGCCTTCCACCGAAAGCGTCATTTCCAGGTGCCGGGGCGGCAGTCTTCGATAATGATCCACCTGTCCCTCGAACGTCACAAACCGGCTCGCGAATTGCGCGGAGTCGGCAATCCGCCGAACGATGTTCACCGGCGGCGGAAAGCCGGTGCCTTCGACGGTAAGCGTGGCTCCATCGAGGGAAAAATTGTCATGAGGCATCGCAAAGGTGCCGGAGACCAGCAGCCGCTGCCCCGCCTTGAAGGAAAACCCATCGCCCGAAGACAACTGCACATAAGCCCCGGCCCCTCGCTCATCCTGAATAAACATCAACCGCCAGGCCGGATCGCAATAGGTCACGCTGCAATGCAGTTCAAACGGGTGCGCACGCTTCTTTTCTTCCGGCGACAGTTCCCAATACTGTTGAATCGCCCGAATTACGGTAACCGCGCCATCGGCGGGGGCGGGCTCTTCCGCGGCCACCGCATGGGACGTGAAAAATAGCAGTGCGACGACAACCAGAAGCCCTGAGGCCAGGGTGGTGTTTGCGAACGATCCAAGCCAACGAAGGACTGGCCTCGCCACATTCATATTTTTGAAAAATAAACCGCTGCGCCGTGGGGGTTCGGCTCAACCGGATTATCGTCTCCTTTCCCAGCGGCCTAAAGCTAATAATGGCTCACCTGAATGACCGACTTTTCTTGGAACGTGCCCGGGCAAGAGCCCGTCCATATGGCATGGACTTTCTTACCCTTCCCCTGCTCGCGCTCGAGTTGATCGTGATTGCCACCATTCTGGTCAAGGCCGTCCGCGACCACGCTCGCGGCACCTCGCCTCACTGACAAGTCCCGGCGAATCACCAACCTAAACTGCGGCGCAGCAACGGCTCGAGCTCACCGGCCATCGCTTCGTGCTCCGATCCCGTGGGGTGACCGTTGTTCGGAACTCCCGTATAATGAGGCAAAGGGGCAAGAATCACTTTGGCGTCGGCCAGTCGGGTGATGATTTGCTCGAGGTAGGAATGTAAAACAGCACGCCGGGGCCCCCGTCCGGGTTCGTCATTCACAATCGGGGAGTCCATCAGGAAAATGAGCGCATGCGGCGCATCGCGGCGGACCTTTTCGACAAATTGTACATAGGCATTGATAAATTCGTTCTGATCGGGAATGCCCTGGCTGAAATCGTTGGTCCCAAGTTGGATTCCAATCGCGTCCGGCACATATCGGCTCTGGTCCCAACGAACCGCAGGATCGTCCGGCAGCGCGAGTTCATAAAACACCGGCGCATTCCGCGTATCGCGGATACCCTGCCAGTCACGAATAATTCCGCGGCCACCGTAGCTGACCAGATGACATTGCGCCCCCAAACGCCGCGCGGTCAGCATGCCGTAGGAAATGCGCGCGTTTGAATTTTGCTTCGACCGCATGTCGCGGCTGCTTTCATAAGCAGTCATTTCGCCACAAGTCACCGAATCGCCGATGAATATCAGCTTGCGCTTGGGCAACTCAACTGCCGCCAGCAATTCACCCCGCGTTCCCAGGGAATAGCCGAGCAACGTGCACGTGCCCTGCCAGCTTTCGTTCCGTCGTGTGATCGCGATCACATGCTCTCCGGCTTGGTCCGCCTTGAAGAGGGAATATTCGCCCACCCCTTTTGTGACGCGAATCAACGCCGGCGCGCCGCCATCCACGCTCACGTCGAAAAAGAGATCATCATCCGAAGCTTCGACCCGCACGCCGGCTGCATCTCCCCGGAAATGCAGATACGCGGTGATTCCGGGAAATCCCCAGCGAACACCGCCGGTCGCCGTTTTGTCGAAGCGTCCTTCATAAACAATGGCCGGGTTGCTTGCAGTGATCATGACGTTTTTCGAAGGGTCCGATGCGTCTGCCGCAATGAGGTTGATTGCCGAAGGGAACAGCAACAGAAACGCAAAATTACGGAAGGAACGGGGTATTTTCACGGGATTAATCTGATGAAGCCGACGGCAGCAGTCGCGTAAAATTATTGGGCCAGCGACAGGGCCAGCAACACGTCACCGGGAGCGGGAGCGCTGACTTCATCCACCGCCGCACCTAGTGCGGCCGCCATGGATTTGATCTGATCGGCGGATGCGCCCGCCTGAATCGCCAGGGATTCGGCGGAAGGAACATCGCCCACCGACCACGCGCGCACAAAAATTCCTGGCGGCAAGGTGGCCGGGCTGGCGTGATAGCGGCCACTGACCGAATCGAAATAATCGTCCCTGGCGTGGGCGAGCAGACGATCGGCCAGCGCACTGGCGTCGGGCTGGTGTGCGGTCCGGGAAAATTCCCGGCAGCCCAACGCTACCGCCGCGTAGTCAGCCGGCCCCGCGGGCAGGTCCGAGTCGCGCAATCTCCGGAGTTCGCCGGCTTCGGAACGCAAAAAATGTTTCTTGATGGCGTCGGAGAGTTGCGCGGCCGCCTTCGCAAAGCGCGGCTCATTGAGCTGCTCGCCCGCCCGGGCGAGGGCGGCAAGCAACAACCCGTGCACGCCGGCGGAAGCACTTTGATCGCGCAGCAATGTCGCGCGTTTTGCCCTGACCGCGAGCAACCGGCCCGCCGCAGCGGCGTCGCCCTGCGATGGCGTCAACGTCCCGCGCAGGAGATTTTTCCCGGAGATTTTTCCGGAAATGTCCTCATCGCTCGTGATGTTACCCGCAGATTCAACTCCATGTGCCTTCTTGAAGGCGTCAGC
The DNA here is from genome assembly GCA_048498875.1 of Verrucomicrobiota bacterium. GTDB lineage: Bacteria > Verrucomicrobiota > Verrucomicrobiia > Opitutales > Opitutaceae > Lacunisphaera. Next base: position 5,097 of record JBEHXD010000169.1, on the reverse strand, counting down.
GTCCTTGCCCAGCACCGTGTCGATTTCAGCGGTGGTCCAGACGTAATAACCGGTCAGCTCCTCGCTGGTGGCATCCTCGCCGGCATCAAAGGTCCCATCCGGCCGGGCCAGGTGGGCCAGCACGTAGTCGAGTGCATCGCGGGCCACCGCGCCGAATGCCTTGGCGTCTTCGCCCTTCGCCGCATCGAGATAGGCCAGCGTCATGCGGGCCTGGTCGGAGAGATTTTTTTGCGCATACGGCAAATGCCAGCGCGCGTCGGTTGCGTAGCGGAAAAAACCGCCGTCCAGCGGATCGCGGACGGCGCTGGCTGCGATCGCCCGCAGGGTGGCAACCGCGGCGTCGTGATCGGCGGAAGATTGCTTCAGCATGAAGCGCAGCAATTCGGGCTCGAGCCCCTTTGGCGCTTCGGTGAATCCGCCATTCGCCGCGTCGAATTGTCCGCGCCATGCTTCCGCTGCGGCACTCAGCCGGGTTTTCGCCTTCTCCGCCGTGGAGGCGGCGGGAGCGGCGGATTTTACGGCCGTGGCAAGCTGCGTCACCGCTTCCTTCGCTCGCGCCCGGCAGCCGGCAGCATCGGATTCCCACGCGGCCTTGGCTTGCTGGGCGATTTTGAGAAAGCTGGATTTCCCCCATTCCTCAGTCGGCGGGAGATACGCGGCACCTTCGTACGGCAGCAGTTCGGGTGTGAGCCAGAGGTTGATCGGCTGACCGTTGAGCTGTTTGATTTCAGTCAGATAAGTCTGGTAAAGCGACACCAGTTCCGGGTGTTCCTCGCGATCGACCAGCACGCAAATGAATGTCTGATTGAGCAGGGCCGCCGTGTCCGCATTGGCAAAGGTTTGCCGGGCCATGGCGCGACTGAGTTCGCTGGACGCCGAACCGATGAAAACAAACAGCGGTTTGCCGTCACTTTTGGCCTTCGCCAAGACCGCCTCATTCCAAGGCAGCCAATTCACCGGACTGCCCGCCTGCGCTTGCAAGTAGGCCGACGACTCGCTCGAGAGAGGTGAAGCCGCCGGCAACAGGACTGCGGAGGACAACACCAGCGCGAGGTTAAAACACAAAAACTGCAAGGGTCTGATCATGGGATATCGGGAAAACGGAGGCCGTTCGAAAATTTCCGACCACCGTAGCAAGCGACCGTTCCGCGTCGAGCGCAACCAATCGAAGGCGCCTGCGGATTTTACGGACCGCCGGTCACAACCGGTTTCGCAAGTCGGACGGCAGCAAATTGAGGGCAAGGTCGCGCAGTTTCGGGTCGTCAATGGAAAGGCCAACCGCCTTGTTCATCACGTGAAGCCGGTAAAGCGTGCCCGTAGTCAGTGACCGCAATTTCGCCTCGTCGAGATCGCTGAGGCAGCGTTTGAGTTGTTCGCGCGCCAGATCGGTTTGTTTTCCGCGCATGAGCACGATGGCGAGGCTCACGCGCCGGTCCCACGGCAGGTTGCGATCGGCTTTGGCCGTGATTCGCGAACGCAACTGCTCAACCGAGCGGGTGAAGGCCGCCATGTCGTTCTTCGAGCCTTCAAACTGGGCCCGGGCCACCAGCGCGCCCAAATCGGCGGGAAACTTGCGAAGCGCGACGACGGCGTTGTTGGCAATCTCCAGCTGTCCCATTTCGATGAAATATTCGACAATGCGGCTCATTTCCGCCGCCTGGTCCTGTTCTTCTTCGACCACTTCAAAAATCGTCACGGTTTGTCCTTCAAACCCCGGAATCACCGGCAACTGGTAGGGCACGGGACGCAACCACGACGGCAATACCCACTGGTGCAGCAGGTTCATGAACGTGCCGTCGATCCGGCCCATGCCCATCTGGGTGTAGACATCGAGATAATTGTCCCAGGAAGGAATGATGATGTGGGTGATGCCGCGCCGGTTCACCAGTTCCCTCGCTTCTTCCGGTGTGGTCGCGGCCACCACCCGCATCGCCGCCGCGAGGCCGTCCCGATTTTCCCAACCGAGCGTCGCGAGTCCGGGCAAGCCGCCATAGTAATTGAGTGCGATGGTCTGGTTGTGCGGGGCCAGAATCAACGCGTGGTGGGGGCCAACATGTTTTGCCAGCCACCGCGCCAGGTCGCGTTCGATGAGACCGTAAACCTCGGATTCGCCCAGCGCATTTTCCTGGCCCCGGTTTGGAGTCGGAATCAGCTGGATCATGCCAGGCAAAAACACAAAGGCCGCCAACGCCGCATACGCCCATTGCGCCACCGGGGATTTTCCGGTCGAACGGAATGCGGCCGCTGACACGACAACCACCACCAGCAGAACCGCATCAAGCCCATTCCACCAACTCAACCGTTCCCACGCCAATCCCAGCGCGACCACAAAAGGACCGATCATTACCGCAAGGGAAATTCGCGTTCCCGGCTCGCCCGTGCGTCGGAACACCAACCAACCCGCGGGAACGACCAATAACAAAGGCAGAAAGGTCGCCACCACCGCGCTCGTAATACCGTCTCGTACCATCCAGGTCCAAAAATTGGTCGCGATCCCGCTGGCAGTAAGTCTGGTCAGGCGGGACGCCGTGGGATCCGCCTCCCAAAAACCCCAGTTTTTCGCCAGCCACATACCCACGGGAAGCGCAGCGACCGCCGCGATCGCCAGAACCATCAGACCAATGTCAGCAGGCTTTCTTGGGAATTTTCCCGTCTGAATCCATTTCGCGAGTCGCACCACCAACTCTGCTCCGCCCAGCCATGCCACCCCATACAAGGGATGTATCGCGCGAAATTCCCACGAGCCCAGGTGGCCGGGGAAAAATTCGATCAAATAGGCCGCGAATGTTCCCAGCGCTCCCCCGAGTGCCCAAGTGCGCCAGGGCAGGGATGCGGCCGGCTTGCCTCGCGCAAGCCAGGCCGCGACCAAGGCTCCGGCCACGACGCCAATGATCAGGGGGACTTGATTAGCCACACTCACCCACAAGCCGAATCCCCCCATGATTCCTGCGACCAGAAAACAGCGTTCGGCGCTTTTCGCCTGCGGTGCCGCCGGTGCAAGCGCCAGACGCACGCCCAACATCAACGGGAGCAGACTCCAGAGGGTCAGCGCGTGCATCAGTCCCCGCTCTTCCGGGGCACCAGGACTAAAGTCACCCGCCAACGGAAACAGAGTCGTCAAACCTACTGCCAGTAAAAGTGCCGGAAAGGCTCCGAACCGCCACGCGACAAACAGGGTTGTAATCACCAACACCAAAACATGGAGCAGCGGATCGGCCACCAAGGCAGCTCGTTCGACCGCTTGATCAATCGGTTTCGGAGCCCGCGACCGGTCAATCGATGCAATCAATCCCAACCACCAGCGGTACGGCGAAGCGGCGAAAACTTCGTGGCCAAAGGGCGCGTTTTCGTAAGTCACATATCGCACCCTTGCCTCGCGCTGAGTCAGCATTTGCCGGGTCTGGTTGAGCCATTCATAACTGGCATTGATGTGTCCGGGAACAATCAGGCGCGTTTGCGGAACGATTGGCCCGGACGCATCTGTCGCATTCACGTCCGACAATTCCCCCACACTCGACACGTATTCGATCTGTCGAACCCTCGCCTGGTTGATCCAAAAAAGAAAACCGACGGCACCAAGCGGAATCACAATCCAGAACAGGGAGGAAAGTCGAAAGGGCGTGCTCAACGGGTTTGCCGGGTTGCAGATAGGGAAGCTGTCTTCATCGCAGAAGGGAATTCGGTGGCAAGCCAAGTTCTTATTCTGGCAACCGCGCCAGCCACGCCGTGGTTGCAGGCGAAATTGGTGGGAACACCGCCGGCCTTTTCGGTCTATTTTCAGAGCGCAAAACCGCCAAACTTGACTTGACTCCCCCATGCGAGGTTCGTCCCATCGCCGGCTTCCCATGCCAGCCCCCGAGCATTGCCCCCGACGTCCGAGGTGCGCAGTCGTCGGGACATTTATCCGCTGGCTGCAGGTGGTCGCGGTCATCGGCACCGGCGCCACCCTTGTCGCCGCGGGAACCGGTGGCGGCATCACCGAAAAGCCCCTGCCCGATTACTCCAATTCACCGGGAAAAACGATGTTCGCCCAACTCGCACCCGAGTTGACCGGCATCAAAACGGAAAACCGGTTTGCCGACCCCAGGATGTGGCGGGAGTCCTACCAGGAATACATGGGCGGGTCATTGGGCACCGGCGTGGCCATCGGCGACTTTGACGGCGACGGACGACCCGATGTTTTTGTGGTGAGCAAGACGGAAAGCTGCCGCCTTTTCCGCAATCTGGGTGACTGGAAGTTTGAGGACGTCACGGAAAAGGCCGGTGTCGGTGACAAGGGCGAGGCCGCGATGATCTGGAAGCTGGGCGCCACCTTCGTCGACGTGAACAACGACGGAAAACTCGACCTATACATCTGCCGCTTCAATGCGCCCAACCTGCTTTATATCAATCAAGGTGACGGCACGTTCAAGGAGATGGCGAAAGCCTATGGCCTCGACGTCAAGGACTCGAGTGTGATGGCCGCCTTTTGCGATTATGACCGGGATGGCTGGCTCGACGTTCACATCACCACCAACATCCTGGACACCGCCAAACATCCGACCGGGCAACGGGGTTATCTTTTCCACAACAATCGCGACGGCACGTTCACCAACGTGACGGAAAGCGCCGGGATCAGCGGCGAGGCCCAGAGTCACTCCTCGATCTGGTGGGACTACGATAACGACGGCTGGCCCGATCTCTACGTCGCAAACGACTACGGTGTTCCCGACAAACTCTACCACAACAATCGCGATGGCACCTTCACCAACACGATCGATCAGGTGCTGCCGCACACCGCTTACTATTCGATGGGATCGGACGTCGGCGACGTTAACAATGACGGACTGATCGATTTGCTGGTCGCCGACATGGCGCCGGCCACCCACGAAAAAGACCAGCGCAGTGCCGCCGATGCCCGCGGGCGCAGCGAAGAGGTGGACAATTCACCCGCTGCTCCCAAAGCGCATCGCAGCGCGCTGCTGTTAAACACCGGCACGCCCCGGATGCTCGAGGCGGGATTTCTCGCCGGCATCGCGGCCACCGACTGGACCTGGGCGGTGCGCTTCGAGGATTTGGACAACGACGGCCGGCTCGATCTGTTCGTCACCAACGGAT
>JBEHXD010000168.1:0-9686 GCA_048498875.1 Verrucomicrobiota bacterium | reverse complement strand
GGTCATTTCGCGGCATGGCCGGCCGCCAACCCGAAATTTGGCGGACTGAGCCGACATCGCGGGAAACTGCAACGCTGTTTTCTGAAGTCGCGGACCGTGCGCTTTTGCCACTTCGATTGGAGCCCGCGGAGTCGGTATTTGTCCTGTTTCGAAATCGTGCCGTGGGACACGCTCCGGTCCAACTCCTGAAGGACGGTCAACCGCTGATCACGGCGAAGGAATCGTCGAATGTGATGCCGCCTCTAATCCCGGCGGGCAATTTCACCATGTCGATCTGGGCGAAGCCCGACACCGATCTGCGCGTGATGCCGGTGGAATCGACGGCCGGTCGGATCGACGAGGTGGGAAAGTTCTATGCGATTCCCGCCGATCCGGGTGAGGTCCGGTTTGGACCGGGCCATGCGACCGCCGGGCTGGCGGTGGGACGCAACGGAGTTTTTGTGGTCGAGCGTGCGATGGAGACCTGCCCTGCGGTATTGGTGGCGAAGCTGCCGGTTTCAGGATGGACGCACGTCGCGGTGGTCTACCGCGAGGGCAGGCCGCGCCTCTATGTGAACGGCAAATTTGTCCGGGAGGGATTGGTCTCCGGCAAGATGGTTCATTCCGGAGTGGGCTCGCCAATTCCCCCGGTGGATTACATGCTCAACTTTCCCGGGATCGAAGCGTTGACGCGCGCGGCGGGGCAGCCACCGCCGCCCTCACGGGGACAGGTATTTTTCTTTGACGGAAATTTTGTGCCCGCAGAGTCCTTTGATCGTCCGCTTTCCGAAACCGAAATTGTGGCTCAAGTGGCAAAGGGCGTGCCTGCTCCGCCGTTGCCCACGGCGACCGAAATTTCACGCAACCCGGCGGGTCAGATCGGGGCGTTGATTTGGACGAGTGGTCGTTATGGCTTGAGCAGTAAACCCACAATTCAGGTGGAGGTGCCGGCGCCACGCAATCTGGCCGGACCCTGGCACGTGGCTTTTCCGCCCGGATGTGGCGCGCCGGCGGGCATTGAGCTGCCGGAATTGCGTTCGCTTCACCTGCACGAGGATTCCGGCGTGAAATATTTTTCGGGCACGGCAGCTTACACGCACGCTTTGGAAGTCCCGTCGGAATTTTTGATGAAAGACCGGCGCGTAGTTCTCGACTTGGGCCGGGTCGAAGTGCTGGCCCGGGTGATCGTCAACGGCCGGGATTTGGGTGTGGTCTGGAAGGAACCGTATCGACTGGACGTGACCGACGCTGTGCATGCGGGGGAGAATTCACTGGAGATTCGCGTGACTACGCTCTGGACCAACCGGCTGATCGGCGACGAACACCTGCCGGTGGAGGACGAGTTTGGTTTATCGGACGAACGGGGAGTCGAAGCCGCCGGAATTAAGAAATTGCCGGAATGGTATCAGCAGGGAAAACCCAAGCCGCCGGGCGGTCGCGTCACCTTTACCACCTGGCGTTTCTACAATCAGGACGAGCCGCTGGTCGCCTCGGGTTTGCTTGGCCCGGTGAGATTGATCAATCCGGTTAAAGTCGTTTTTGGGGAGTGAAATTCGAATCGATCGGAATCCAATCCAAATGAATGTGACCACAACCGTCATTCTGAGCGCAGCGAAGAATCCATGGGTTTTCAGGCAGCGGAACGAGTGGATTCTTCGCTGCGCTCAGAATGACGGATTGGTTTGGTCGGAAAGTTTTCCCCTCTTTTTCCTCATTTCGGCACTTGGGGTCTGCGCGACGGGGACGATGGAAAGGAGAGGGAATTTTATTTATGACCCGCCACGCCTCAATCATCGCGCTGCCGGACGCCGGTATGGCTGAGTATCGCCGATTGCATGCGGCGGTTTGGCCGGACGTGCTGGCGATGATTCGCCGGTGTGGCATTCGCAACTACTCGATTTATCTGCGCCGGCTTCCGGACGGACGGCATTATCTTTTCAGTTATTTTGAATACATCGGTACCGACTTCGCCGCGGACATGGCCCGGATGGCGGCCGATCCGGTGACGCAGGAATGGTGGAAACTCTGCAAGCCGCTGCAGGAGCCACTGTCCGATCGCGTGGAAGGGGAATGGTGGGCGGGAGCCGAGGAAGTTTTCCACAGCGACTGAGCCGGGTGATTCGGACTGGTTTTGATAATGAGGCATGCGCGCCGCCTAGAAGGTCACAGCGGTAATTGGGGTGGAACGCGACCTCCGGGCGCGTTTTGGAATTCGGGCGCCCTGAAACGTGCCCGGAGGTCACGTTCCACCTTGTTTAGCTGGCTGCCGCCTAGGAATAGGCTGGTCGCAGTTAACCGTTTTTTATTGCCGGCGCTTCGAATTCGTAAGTGCCGGATCCGATTTCGAAGGAGACGCGATTATTGATCGAGCCAGTCGCTTTGATGTCGTCCCGATCGGTGATCCCCCGGCCGCCTTCGGTGATACCGGTCGCGGATTCGCAGGGCAGTTGCACGCTGGCTCTGGCGTTGGGCGGAATCGTTACTTTCAAACGAAAATGAGCGGCATCGCGATCCCAGCGGACCGACGCCTTGCCGCGAACCGTTTCGATACTGGCCTGCGCCCAAGTCAGGTTGCCGACCGGTTCGGGACGAATGATGAGGCGGGCAAAACCGGGAGCCGCCGGGTCGGGGGCCAGCCCGGCGAGATCGTGATAAAACCATTCCATGATCTGTCCGAGCATGAAGTGGTTTTGCGATGAATTCGGATTGGCGTCCCAGGCTTCCGTGAGACTGGTGGCGCCATGGGCGAGTTGATAACCATAGCCGGGTTTGTCGGATTGGTTCGCCATGTCGAAGATCACGTCGGACCGGCCTCCTTGCGCGAGGGCCTTGAGCAGATAGCGATAGCCGACATCACCGGCGGTCACAGCGTTGCCATGGGCACGGACGTCCGCCACCAGATTGGCCAAGACCGCGTCGGTTTGTGCGTCGGGCGCAAGGCCGAGCACAAAGGGGAGGGCTTGTGCGGTCTGGGATCCCGTGGCGTAGCGGGCGGTGTCGGAGTTGAAAAAACGCGAATTGAACGCCGCCGCAATGGCTTCGACCTGGGCGTCGTAGCGCGTGGCGTCGGCAGGCTTGCCGAGATGGGAGGCGATTCGGGAAAGCGCCAGCGCGTCCTCGTAATAAATGGCCGTGGCGACGAGCGGAATCGGCGTGAGTTGCGAAACCCCGGGCGGTTTCGGTCCGACATCGTACCAGTCGCCGAGTCCGTGGGAGACGAGGTGGTCCCGGCTGCGCGACGTCAGATAGTCAAAATAGCGCTGCATCGCCTCGTAGTGCTGACGCAAGGACGTGTCGTCGCCGGTCCAGACAAATTGCTGCCACGCGGCGAGGATGAGCGCGCTGCCCCATTCGGGCGAGTCGCGGAAGTAGCCGTCGAAATGAACATACTCGGGTGCGATCGACGGCACGAGGCCCGTCGGCAATTGGGCATCGGTCATGTCGCCAAACGTTTTTCCATACAGCCGGGTCAGATCGAATTCGTAACGCAGCGACGGGCCGTTCAAGTGATATTGCTCGAGCCAGCCCAGCCGTTCGCGGTGCGGGCAGTCGGTGAGCACGGAGACGAGATTGCTGCGCTGTGCCCAGCGGATGAGCGTCCGGATGCGGTTGAAAAGCTCGTTGGAGCAGGCGAACTCCCCCGCGGGGGACGAGGCGCTGTGCACGACCAGACCTTGGAGCTGGTCGACCACCGGCAGATCCAGGGTATTCGGCGCGCGGGAGTCGGCCGATTCTTCCGCTGCGCTTCGTTCCACCTGGAGATAGCGCGCGCCGTGATAGAAAAAGTCCGGCCGCCAGTGCTCGCCCGATGCGGTGCCGGCGAGCGTGTATTGCCAGTCGGCGTCGGCGTTGTTGCCATGGGTGGAATGCCAGTCGACCGAGCCGTCGGGTTTCAACAGTTCGGCCGGAATGATTTTAATCCGGCTGCCGGCGGGACCGTGGACGCGGATCCGTGGCATCAGGGCGGCATTCTGGCCGAGATCATAAACGTCAACCCCCGGGCGGATGGTTTTGATGCTCACGGGCGCGAGGACTTCGTGCGCGCGCAAGGGAGGCGCGGCCGCCGAAAAGCCCCGGAGTGCGCCGCCTGGCCCTGTCGTGGTGACGGCCGGAGTCCAGCGGGAGTCGTCATAACCCGGGCGATCCCAGCCGGTGGATTCCCGGCGCGCATCGTATTCTTCGCCGCCGTATACGTGCGCGAAGGTGACCGGCCCGGTTGCGGCCTTCCACTGTCGATCGGTGATTATCTGTTCGATGTGACCATCCGCATATTCCAAGCGGAGCTGCGCGATCGCGGTAAGTGCGCGCGGTGGACCGACAAACTTGGTGTAATGTCCGGGGGCGAAAGGAACGTTGAACATGCCGCTGGCGAGAGTCAGCCCGAGGGTGTTGCTGCCGGCGTTGAGCTGGGTGGTGAGATCACGGGTATCGTAAAGGCAGGTGTGGCGATAGTCGGTCCAACCGGGAGTGAGCAGATCGTCCGAACCGCAGGGCTCGCCGTTGACGGCGAGCGTGTACTGACCGAGGCCGCAAACGAAAAGGGTGGCGCGTTTCAATCCCGGACCGACCTGGAACTCGCGACGCAGGCGCAGCGTGGTGGTGGCGCGCGGATTGGCGCCGGGCAGGGCCAGTCCATCGACGGCGGAGGCCGCGGACCACGGTCCCTCTTCGAGACTGGCGTTCGCGGTGATTTTTCCGCCGACGGCCACGTTGCGTTCGTTGGCGAGTACTTCGATCTGACTTAACGCCAGACGGCCGGACAATTGGCCGGCGTCATCCGCCATCATGCGCAGGCGGGGAGTGGTGAGGCGGAGGTAGCGCGCGGCGACCTTGGCGACGGGCAGGCTGATCCTGGTGGCCCATTCGTTGACCGGGTCCGCGGTGTGGTCGGCGATCACCACGGCGTCGCGAAAGTCGGCGTTCGAAGCCAGCTCGACTTTGAACCAGCGCGGGAAACCCAGGCGTTCCGATACGGTGTGAACGATGGCATGCAACACCACTTGCTCCACCGGTTGCACCTGCCCCAAATCCAGCACCAACCACTGCGGCGAATTTTCCGCGGAAACCGGTGGTGTGCTGAAGCCGAGGGTGGTGCGGGTGACTTTGAGCAGATCCGGGTCGGTGATCCACTGTGCACTCCAGTCGGCCGGATTCACCACTCCCATCGTCCAGGTTGCCGGTTCACTCCAGTCTGACGGATGTCCGGTATCATCCCACACGCGCACCTGCCAGAAAACCTGCTCACCCGTCTGCAAGGCGCGCCCCGCGTAACCGATCTGCAATTGGGCGTCGCCCTCGTTCCGCTGGCTGTCCCAGACGTCCGCATTGCCGGCGGCCAGTTTTTCCCGCGATGAAGCGACGCGCACCTGCCACGCCGATTGTCGTGCGCCACGTTCGGCGGTTTCCAGTTTCCACGCGAGATGCGGCACCGGGGAATCCACTCCGAGCGGATTGGAACCCCAGTCGCAGCGCAGGTCCGTGACTTTGAGCGCGGCGAAAGTGGTGACGGCGAAAATGACCGGGGCCAGCAGTGCAAGAGGGCGGAAAAGATTCATCGTTGATTCCGATTTCGGGGAGGCTACTTGCTCAGGTCCTTCGACGTGGCCAGGGCGATGACGCGTCCCTGATCCCCGACCGCGCAATAAAAATGGTAGACGACACCGTCATGTTTCAAGAGCCACGGCTTGTGGGCGAATGTTTTGTCAAAAGGCTCGCTGGGCTCGACGAGGTGGGGACCGTCCCACTTGGTCCAATGAACGAGATCGTAGGAGCAGGCGAAGGTGTCGAAGGCATTGGGTTTCCAAAACGCGCCGAAATAAAACATCACCCAGACATCATCGATGCGGGCGAGCTGCGGATCTCCGCTGATGGCCCAGGGCGAAGCACCGACATTGGAAATCACCGGACCGTGACCGTACCGGCGCCACGAATGCAGGTCGTCGGAAAGGGCAATGCCGATCGCTTCCTGGCCGTAGGGCTCGGATTTGCCATTGTAGAACATCACGAACGGCGCGCCGAGGGTTTGCTGCTCATCGCGGATAATTGCGCTTTTGTAAAGAGTCCGGTGCTCGAAGTCGCGCACATCGTTTTGGTCGGTGGCAAGCACCGGGTTTTCCGCAATTGGTTTCCACTCCCTCGTGGCGGACGGATCATCGGTACTGGCAAGACCGATGGCCAGCGGGTCGGGCTCGTAACCTTGCTTCGCGCCGCCGATATAGGAGGCCCAGTAACGGCCTTCATGCGTTCCGAGTTCATGCGAGCCGTCCCACTGTGGATTATAGAGCGCCACGCCGGCATCCGCCTGCCAGGCATCCCAGCCACCATGGCGCGAGGGGAGGATGCAGCCGAGTTTTTCCCAGTGAAGCAGGTCGTCGCTGCGCGCGAGAAAAGTCTGATAACCGACGTGATCCTTGATCGCCACGTACAGCATGTACCACCGACCCTGATGACGGAAAACATTGGGGCAGTCGACCAGCTCGCCCGCCTCGCCCTTGATCACCACGCCGTATTTGAACGGCGTCTTCACTTCCTCGTACACGCGACGCAGCACCTTCTCCGGAACGAGCTTTGGTTTTGCCATCGGAAACGGTACGACCGGTGGCCGGTCGGCGGCCGCAAGCAAACCGTATCCGCCGATGAGGAGGGAAAGAAGCGCCGCCCGCGTAACGACGAAATGCATAAAATGACTCAGCGCTCGAGTGCCACCGGATTGGTGAGCGTGCCGATTTTTTCGATTTCGATGCTGACGCTGTCACCGGGGCGCAGCCAGCGGGGTGTCGGTTTAGCGGCCATGCCCACGCCTTGCGGCGTGCCAGTGAGAATGACCGTGCCGGGTACGAGAGTGGTGCTGCCGCTGAGATACTCGATGATGGCGGGCACATCGAAAATCATGTCATTGGTGTTGGAATCCTGCACCCGGTCGCCATTGAGTACGGTGGAAATGCGCAGCGCATTGGGATTCGGGATTTCGTCGGCGGTCACCAGACGCGGTCCGAGCGGAGCGAAGGTGTCGAAAAATTTCCCCCGGCACCACTGGCCTCCGCCGAGCTTGATCTGGTGATCGCGGGCCGAGACATCATTGGCGCAGGTGTAGCCGAGGACGTAATCCAGCGCGTGGTTGCGCGAGACGTTTTTGCAAGGCCGGCCGATCACCACCGCCAATTCGCATTCGTAGTCGACTTCGTGGCTGGCCAGACGCGTGGGAATTTCAATGGGCGCGCCCGGATGCTGGAGGGTATTGATGCCTTTCACAAATAGGATGGGGCGTTCGGGAATTTTTGCGCCGGTCTCGGCGGCGTGCTGGCGATAATTCAAGCCGATGCAGAGGATCTGCGTGGGCACCACCGGAGCGAGCAGCCGGACGACATCGGCCTTTTCCGCGGTAACCGAGTAGTGTCCGTAGATGTCACCGGCGATGCGCCGGGCCGAACCATCGGTTTGTTCCGCGGCGTAGTGCGCGACATTTTTCGAGTCGGAGTAGCGAATTATCTTCATGAAAGAGCGGCAGGTATTCGGACGGTTTTGGGGAAACTGTTACACGGAGATCACCGAGGATGCACAGGGTTCACAGAGAAGGAGGAATTACGGCAGGTTAAAAAGGAAAAAGTTCGCAGTATGACTGGAACTCTCTGTGCACTCCGGGTTCCTCCGTGTTCCTCTGTATAACGGTTTGGTCGTCTATTTGCCCGCGCCCCAGCCGCCGTCGATCATGAGGCAGCTGCCGGTGACCATGGCCGCCTCGTCACTGGCGAGATAAACGGCGGACGCGGCGATTTCCTCGGGGCGGGCCATGCGTCCGGTGAGTTGCGTGGCGGACATGTCGCGATAGGCTTGGGCGGGATCGGGATATTCCGCGATGCGCGACTTCACAAACGGTGTTTCAACCCGGCCCGGACAAATGGCGTTGAATCGTACTCCCGTGTGGGAGTGATCGAGGGCCAGCGCCCGGGTCAGTCCGACGACCGCGTGTTTGGTCATCGTGTAGGCCAGCCGGTCGCGCACCGCGACCACACCGCCGATCGATGCGAGATTGATCACGCTGCCGCGACCGCGCGAAATCATTCCGGGCACAAAGGCTTTGCAGAGATTGAAGGGGCCGCGGACATTTACGGCGTGAAGGCGATCGAGATCCGCGGCCGTGGTCGCCAGCAGGTTGCCGACGTGGCCGATGCCGGCATTGTTGACGAGCAAGTCAAGGACCGGAATCCGGGCTGAGAGGGCGAGAGCATCTGATTCGCTTGAAACGTCCAGAGCCACAAAATCAGTTTTGCCGCCGCTGGCGCGAATCGCCGCAACCGTCGATTCACCGGCCGCGATGTCGCGATCCACGATCCATACCCGGGCACCGGCGGCGGAAAATGCGTGGGCGATGGCCTGACCGATGCCGGAACCGGCACCGGTGACGAGGGCGATTTTTTGGGTGAGGTCAAACACGGTAAATCCTTTCGGCGTTGAGGTGAAAAAATTTGGCCTGCTGCTCGGGGTTGGCGTGAGCAACGAGCTGGTGCGAGGCTTCCACCCAGCGGGCGAGCGAAGCGGAAAGCGTGCACACCGGCCAGTCGCCGCCCCAGAGAACCCGGTCCCAGCCGAAGCAGTCAAGCGTGTGTTCGAACCACGGACGGAGATCGGCGACCGTCCACGTCGCCGGATCGGCGTAGGCGACGAGTCCGCTCACTTTGCACACTACATTGGGACGCCGGGCGATTGATCGCAGGTGCTCGCGCCAGGGATCGAAGGCACGGTCCCTGACCGCGGGCACGCCGCAATGGTCGAGAATGAATGAGACTTTCGGGCAGGCATCGACGAGTGCAATGGCCAGCGGGAGCTGGCGGGCCGTCACACAGAGATCGAAGCTGAGCGAGAATTGCGGGAGCAGGCGCAAATGCTCGATGAAACGCGTTTGCTGCGAGACCGCGTCGGGCTGGGTATGCAGCACCCGCCGGAGTCCGCGAAGCTTGGTCAGTTTTGCCAGCTGTTCCAGGTGGTCGGCGAAATGCCCGTGTTCCGGACGACCGCTCGCGACCAGGCCGGCGATAAGGGGATGCTGGCTGGCGAGCCGTTGGATTTCGCGCGCTTCCTCCAATGCGTGGGGTTCATCCACGTCGCATTCCATGAAAATGGCTTTACCGATCCCACAGCCAGCCGAGGCGGCGGCATAATCATCCCAGAGGAAACTTCGATTGAGGGCGGGAATGCCGGCGCACCACGAACAGGGAAACTGCTGGAGATTCCACAGGTGCAGATGGGTATCGACCAGATGCATGACGGGCCCGCAATCAATGCGTCGGAGGAAGGGAAGCGCAATAGTTGCCGTAACTGATCAGACCGACGGCGCCCAGCAAAAGTCCGATGGACGCGGTGACGAGCAGCCGGGTGGCTTTGCGGGCGGATTTCCACTCGCCGATGGCGACACCGAAACCGCAGCTCAGCAAAATCAGGATGATCATGTGAATCGCCCAGCTCGAAAATTCAAAACGTCCCATCCGCACGTGGCCGAGTCCGTAGAAGAAAAACTGCAAATACCAGAGAAGTCCGGTGAGAAACGACAGCAGGTAGTTGCGCGCCAGGCCGGTGCCGTCGGGCGTGCGGAGAAACTCACCCCAGCTTTTTCCGCGCGTGGCAAGCCAGGCCACGTAGATGAGGGTGGTCGTAAAGGCTCCGCTGTATCTTACAAAGAATCAGAACTAGCTGATTAATCGTTGAAGTTT
>JBEHXD010000167.1:0-9690 GCA_048498875.1 Verrucomicrobiota bacterium | reverse complement strand
GGATCGAAAAACAAAAGCCCGCGGGTTTGCGCGGGCTTTGAATGGGAAAACTCAACGGGTGAGCTCACCTGCAAAAACGATCTGATTCCTAGTGGCTGCTGAGTTGTTTTTTCTCTTTTTCCAAGGCCTTGCTGGCGGCCTTGTATTCACTCTTGGTGATCACACCGTCACCGTCCTTGTCGGATTTCGCGAAGAGTGAAGTGCCGAAGGCGTCGCTTTCGCTGGCGCTGATCTTTCCGTCGCCATTCGTGTCCATCAGCTGAAGTTGCGCCGCCGTCGCGGCAGGATCCATCTTTTCATTGGGATTGCTGGCGGCGCAGGCAGCATTCCATTCGGAGGCAGTGACGTTGCCATCATGGTCGGCATCGCTCCGCTGAAAGGCGGACTGCGTGAAAGCCGAGTGTTCGGCGCGGCTCACCTGGCCGTCGCCATTGGTGTCCATCGCCTTGAATTCATCGGAGTGGTGTTCACCAGCCGAAAGCGGACCGGCGAAGGCAAGAGCCAGCGCACCGGTGGCGAGAATGAAGGGGAGGGATTTCATGGACTTGATGTTTTTTGTAGTTTTCATCACAGGGAGTGACCCATGCCTCAGGCTCAGGTGCATGGGGCAATCTACCAGTGAGGGAGTGGGGAAAAGGAGAAGGATGTCGGGCGTCAGTCCGGGGGGATTCTCCTGGGTTCCCCGTGAGCGGCGACCTCATCTGTGAAAGGAGATGAAAACCAAGGGCTCCGCCACCCGACGCTCGCTACGCTCGTTGCCGTCCTGTTCTTGCAATCATCAGAATTTTGCATCCCCGTCTGCGGCCACGGGCGGCGATCACGGAGATGGCCACCTGGTTTTTTTCGTCCGGCTTCTCCCGCCTCAACCTTTCCGAACTCCATAAACCATGAGCATTATTGTCGAGACCAAGCTTGATTACACTTTGGCAACGCAACGCTATTGCGGCCTGCTGTTGAAAAAATCAACGGGGCAGCCGAAAGCCGCCGTGGTGTTGCTGCCGGACTGGCGGGGACAAAGCAAATTGTCGCGCGATCACGCCAGCCACCTGGTGGCGTTGGACTGCGCCGTCATGATCGCTGATCTTTATGGCGATGGCTTCACTCCGGACAATCCGGACCAGGTGGGTCCGATGGTGCAGCGGCTGATTGCAAACCGGCAGCAGGGCGTGGACGCGCTGGCTGCCGGCGTGGAACGATTAAAACGGGAAGTGCCCGCGGGCACGCCCGTCGTGTGCCTGGGTTATAGTGCCGGCGGAATGGTGGCGCTTGATTATGGCCGGAGTGGCGCGGAACTCGCGGGGATTATTGTATGCTCGGCGCTGCTGAAGACGGCCGCGCCGGGGATGGGCGCAACCATCCCCGCGCCGGTGCTCATTTTGCAGGGCACGCAGGACCAGATCTCCCCGATCCCAACGATCGCAGAGGTGGTCGCGGAGATGGATCGCGCCGGCAACACGGTGCGCTTCGAGCTCTACAGCCAAACGCACCATGCGTTCGACAATCCGGATGCCGGCACCGATCCCACCGCACGCCTGGTTTATTCGCCCACCTCGGCGCGGCGGGCGCAGCAGGCGATCGCTGAATTTGTTTCGGCGATCGTTGGCGCGAAAAAATAATTCACCCCTCCGCTTTTTCGCAAGGTTTGGGCCGGCGGTCGACAAACGGAAGGCGTTGCCATCTCGCTCGGAATAACGGGCTCCATTTGCTGGTGAGCGGCGACCCCAAAAGAAGGGTGGACGGATTGTCCACCCGCTCCCCGCTAATCGACGCCCGCTATTTTCCTTTAACCCGATCGACGTCTGAAATTCGCTTCTGACGTGAAACCGAGCGACTGCACCGCCTGCGCCACGGTCTCGTCGTGGCAGCCGATAAACTCCAACAGACGGTGGGCAAAGCGGGCGCGGGTGGCATCGTCGATGGTCATGACAGCCCAGAACTGCGTGCCGTCGATTTGACGCGCGAGATTGCGGGCGCGGACGTCGGCGACCTCGTCGCGATTCAACGTCAGATATCGTCGCGCGCTGTCCTGGTGCGAAATGAAATCCGCAAAATCGCAGGAGTAATTTTTTGCCACCCAAGCGAGCACCGCGAGATAGCGATCAAGGGGATCGCGCAAAAGATTATATTCCGCGCCGGTGATAAAAAACAACAGGCGGTCGCCGTCCGCCTGCGGCGCCGTGCCGAGCAGGGTGGCGAGAAGATCCGCCGGTGTAACCTTCTTCGCCGTGGCGAGTCGTTGCAACGCCGCGTAGGTCTCGTCGCTCATTTCCAGCGTTTTCATGCGTGCATTCTGAACTGGGCGGGGTTCCCGCGCAATTCAGCGCGCAGTTTCCGGGCGGACAATTTTTGTAATCCGTGACCGGTTTTCCCGGAAACGGGACGGAGTCGGGCTTACTCCGTCTTCGTCTTCTTAAAATCCAGCGGCAGGGTGTTCCCGTTTTGCGTCCACTGGCCGCTGACATTGGAGCCATCGGCGGCCAGCGTTCCGGTGTAGGTGCCGCCGACCCCGCGAACCTCAAACCGCACCTTGTCTTCCCGGAGAGTGACGACACTCAGCGGCAGACCATTGGCGCCCTGATCCAGGCTGTCCATCGTGCCGGTCGCGGTCCCGTCGGAGGCTTGGGTGAGATTGATCCGCAAATGAAGATTGGCAGTGCCGGCCGTGAGCAGGCCGGTCCAGGTCCCGAGAATTTTTTTGGACGCTTCCTTGCTGGCGGCGGAGTCTGCAGATGAAAGGGCTTCGGCGGCATTCAGGGCTTCGGCCGCGGCGCCTTTCACCAAATTCAACGGCAGGGTGTTCGGTCCCTGACTCCATTGGCCCGAGAGGGAGTTTCCGGCCGTATCCCACGTGCCCTTGTACTGACCCTGCACGGAGTTCACTTCCATGGTGAGGGTTTGTCCGGTGAGGACGACGCGGTTCACGGGAATCCCCCGTGCACCCTGATCCGGACTGTCCATCGTCGCGGTCAGACTGTCGTCACCTTTTTGAGCCAGGTGGAAGACAATGTGCAGCTTCACCTGGCCGGCGGTAAGGATTCCCTGCCAGTTTCCTGTCAGGTCTTTCCGGGATTCAGTTCCGTACACGATGGCGGCGGACAAGAGGAAGACAGCAGTCAGGATTGATCGGATGTTTTTCATGGTGGGATTTGGGTGGGTGATTGAAAAATTATTCGGTTTCAGTCCGCTCGGTTGACTCGAACCGGTAACCGATGTCGCGAATGGTCCGGATAAACACAGGGTCGCGTGGATCGGACTCGATCTTGGCGCGCAAGGTGGTGACGCAACGGTCCACACTGCGGTCGGTCACGACCACCTCGTCACCCCAGACACCGTCGAGGATGTGGGTGCGTGTCAGCGCCCGGCCGCTTCGCCGCACGAAGAATTCCAGCAACCGGAATTCCTTTGTGGTCAGGACGACCTCCTCGTTTTGCCGGAAAAGTTTGTGCGCGGTCAGATCGAGCCGGTAGGCGCCGAAGGTGTGGATCATGACGTCGCCGCCCCGGCGCCGCAAAAATGCCTTCACGCGGGCGAGTAGTTCGCGAATCCCAAACGGTTTGGTGACGTAGTCGTCCGCCCCGAGCTCGAGACCGTGGACAATATCCTCCTCCTGTCCCTTGGCCGTGAGCATGATGATTGGCATCTTCAGTTGCTGCGCCCGGGCGGTGCGGCAGATGTCGTAGCCGTTCATTTTGGGCAGCATCAGGTCGAGCAGCACGAGGTCGGGTGCGTCGCGCAGCAACGCCTCAAGGCCGCGCTGGCCATCCGTCGCGGTCTGCACGAGATAACCGGCAGTAATGAAATTGTCCTTCAGCCCGCGCAGCAATGCCGGGTCATCCTCGATGATCAGGATTTTTCGTGGAGTCATGGTTTGATCACAGGTGATTCCGGTGTGCCGGCGGCGGGCAGGTCGAGGGTGAAAGTGCTGCCGTGTCCCAGTTCGCTTTCGACCTGCACGCGGCCGCCATGGGCCGACACGATGAATTGTACGATGCTCAACCCCAACCCGCAGCCGCCGCCGGTCGGGGACAGGTGCTGGTTTACCTGGTAGAATCTCTGGAAGATCTGTTTTTGATCGCGTGGCGAAAGGCCGATGCCGTTGTCCCGGACGGCGAAGATCACGCGGCCGTTTTGAGCGTGGGCGGTGAGGGTGATTTCCTTGGTGTCACCGGAATATTTCCAGGCGTTTTCGAGAAGATTGACCAGCGCGGTGGTGAGGGCGTCGGCATCGGCCGTGACGGGCGGTAAATCGGCGGGAATCGTCACGTCGAAGCGCAGGCCGGGCCCTTGAAAGCGATCGCGCACCGCCGCCACGGCATTTTTTGCGATGGCGGTTGCCGGGGTGTGCTGGAAGGAGAAGGCGTATTTGTTGCGCTCGATGCGGGAGAACGTGAGGAAATTGTCGATCAACCGGCTGAGCCGGAGATTTTCACTGGCGATGAGTTGCAGGTATTCGCGGGTGGTCGGCTCGTGCAATTGCGGGGTGCGCAGCAGCGTGTCGACGAGGAGGCGCGTCGAAGCAAGCGGGGTTTTCAGCTCGTGGGTGACGTTCGCCACGAGATCGTTCCGCAGCTGGGTCAGGGCGATCTGGCGGCGGACAAGGCCCCAGCCGAGCACAGCCAGCACCACCACGGTGACGACCACCAGCCCGCCGATCCAGAGGTAGAGATTGACCCGCTGATTGGTGGCCGCATCGAACAGACGCTGGTCCTGCAGCGTCAGTGCCAGTCGCCAGCCGGGCATCGTGTCTCCCACCGGCAGGGAGAGAAGCGAACCCTCAATTTCGTGGCCGGGGAGGGAGAAATCCACGCGGACCCCCGCCGTCCCCTCCGGTTGTGAAACAACTGTGCGGATACGGCTGAGGAGACTGGACGTTCGATGCAGCGTGAGCACCCGGCCTTCCTGCGAGGCGAATTGCCAGACCTCCGCCAGGGAACTTGCGCGCAGGATCGGCCCGCGGGCTTCAGCGGACCTGGTCGCAATCCATGCGGTGGCGAGATCGTCACCGGCGAGAGTGGGGAAGGGGGGCAGACCGGGCGCGAGCTTTTCGAGTTGGCGCATGAGAAAGCGCCGTTGGGGTGCGGTCATCACCTTGTCTTCCGGATCGAGCAGGCGCATCTTCAGTCGCATGCGAATTGCCCCGGACCGGGCCGGCGCGGAGTCCTTTAATAATTCCAGCGCGAGGAGATCGGCATTGGGCTGGATGAGCCGGCCCTGGTGGTCGGTGGCCGTGCGAAAACGGGATTCAGCGAGAGGGCCGGTCAACAGGAAAATGGCCGCGGCGGCGTGATCCGTTCGCAGCAGACACCGGGCTTGGGCCTGCAACGCGCGGGCCGCCAGATTGGGATCGGCGGACTGTTCGGCAAAACGGGCGTAGGCGCCCGCTGCGGCGTTCGGATCACGGGCCTCCAGGTTTTTGAGCCGGGTCCATTCGGCGTTGGAAGTTTCGATGACGGGAGGTGGGGCGAAGTCCGGATAGATGACCTTTCCGTTCAGATCAAAGCACACCACGGCATCCGCGGAACCCTGCTGAATCTGTTGGGCAAACAGGGCGGGAGCGGATTGCTTTTCGGCCAGCGTTGCGAGTTGTCCGGCATACTGCCGCCAGTGGGATTGCAATCGTTCCTGGGCGAGTACGAGATAACCCCGGTAGGCCTCCACGAATTTTTGCCTCACCGCCAGCCGTTCGTTTTGCACCGCCTGGTTCACAAACCACAACAGACTGATCGATGGAACAAGCACCACGCCCAGCAAAAGCAGGGTCAGCCAGGATCCGGGGGATCGGCTGACACCTTGGATGATGGTTCGGGGAAGACTTTTCACCGTACGGCGGCGATCGCCTTCCGGGCTGGAGCCCGGAGGAGATCCGATGGTTCAATGGGTTTTGTACGACGCGACAACGGTGTCGAACTGCGGGGTGAAGGCGGCGAGATTTTCCGGCGTGAGGTAGGAAATGATTTCCACGGTTTTTCCGTCGACGAATGCATCCACCACCCGGGCAACCCGGCGGATCTCGCCCTGGGCAACGACGTCGGCCAGGTAACCCACCGCGGGATTTCCCGCGACGGCGGTGTCGGTCCACGAGTCGGGACGGACATTGAATTCCTTGGAGTATTTTTTGCCCTGGTCGATCTGGTGTTCGGCAAAGGCGCGAAGGGAGGCGCGGGCCGTTTCGCCGAAATTTTCCAGGGGTTCCACCTTCACGAAGGTCAGGGCACTGCCGTCCGGATCAAGCACGAGCAACTCGGTGCGTTTGCCCTGGTCTTCAATCGATTTCCGGTTGATCAACCAGCCGGCGGGCAGTGTCACTGAAAAACCGCGCGTGGAATCGTCGTAGCTCTCCGGTGTGGACGTGGCATTTTCGTTGATCGAGGTGAGTTCAGCCGTCACGCCGCTGGCCTCGAACCTGACGAGATAGTGGTGGGCGTCGGCCGAATACCAGAACGTTTGCTTGATGTTCAGCTCGACCTTGAAGCAATCGAAGGTCCCCGCGGGAACCTTCACTTTTTCCGGCCCGGTGACCTCCAGCTTGATCGGCAGAATGGTTCCCCCGCTCAATCCCACGAAGACGGAGAGATTCCGGCTGTAGCCGGGGGCCAGAGGCAGCCGGCGCATCAGCTGGAGTACCTGCTCGTTGTCGTAGACCGCCCCGGCAAGATCGATGTTTTTGACCTGGCCCTTGGTTTTCACCGCGGCGTGTCCCGGCGTGAAAGTGGTGTCGGCATCGCCGATCAACGCGTGTTTCCAGTTACAATGAATGGGTTTGAAGGAGGCGGCGTCGGCTTCGACGCGACTCCACTGCTGGACACCGCCCGCGCAGAGCTGGGACTGGATCCGCCAGATGCTCTTCCGGCCGGCCAGCAGGTCCGCTCCCACGGAAAAGCGGGCGACGCCGATCCTGAAACCCGACGGAAGATTGACGTTGAACGTCAGCGCTTCGTGATCGGCCCAGGGTGCGGGCAACAGGGTGGGACTGTCGGCGAGGTATTCGTTGGCGAGGGCGACCAGATCTTTTTGCTCCGGGTAGTCGCGGATGAGTTTTTCAAAGGTGGCCGTGGCTCCGGCCAGGTCGTTTTTCTTGTCCTGACAGTTGGCGAGGCGGAACAGCGCCCGGGCCGCCAGCGCCTGACTGGCGTCGGCCTTCGTGATTACCTGTTGGTAGTAGTGCATCGCCGCATCGAGGTCGCCCTTGGTTTCTTCGGAATAGACGCCCTGTTCCATGAGCTCCGCAATGGTGGGATCGGCGGCAAAAATGATGGACGGAAAACTGAACGGGCCAAACAAAAGGAAAAGCGCCGCGAGAAAGGGGGCGCTGCGTATGAGCGGGAGGACAGGTGTGATCGTTTTCATCGGCCCCAGGTTAAGGCATGATTGTTACCGGATGATTACCGCCGTGTCCATTTTTCGTCCCAATTGCCTGGTCGATGCAGATCACCCGTGTGTGTACGCGCCTGATGATGGCAGAAGAGTCCGGTTTTGGGGAATTTTGAGGCCAATAAAACCGGCTGAAACCCGGGGCGGAACCCGGCGACTTAAATTCCGCTAATATTGTCGTAATTATCTATTCAGTCCCGACCTGCCCGCGCCGTTGAATAACTGAATTCACGCTCCATTCGCCGGGTTGCCAGCGAACCGGTCGTGTTGTTCGCATGACCCTTTTTTACCAGATCCTGAATTGCCTCTGGGGACTCGCCGTTTGTTCGACACAAGCGTGGCGGGAGCGTGCGCTAAAATCCCGACGGCCGGAGATCCACCTGCCCAGGGCCAGATAACATCCTCCCGTTGACTGACAGTTTCTATTTTTTTCACTCATTAAATCGCTCCCGGCCGTTGAGCCGCTGGCTTCACCTGCCGCCATGCCGTGTTTTGCTGGCGGTGTTGGGAATGATCGGTCTGGGCTTGGGTGCGACGACGCACACGCAGGCCCAAACGGATCAACCGGGTTCGCCGACCATCGTTTCCATCGCTCGCACGACACCTTCGACGCAGGTGATGCGTGCGGGTTCCGTCGTTTTTACCGTCACGTTTTCCGAACCCGTGACCAACCTGGGAACCGGCAGTTTCGCGATTGCGCCGGTGAGTGGTGGCAACACGGTGGCCTCGGTCGCCTCCGTCACGGGTGGCCCGACGGTTTATCAGGTGACGGTCAACGTTACTGGTGGGGCCGGGGAGTTTCGCCTGGATGTCGGACCCTCCGTGACCGCCTTTGCCTCGGGCTTTCGCAATTCGAGCGCGCTGGCTTTTGACCAGGCGGGCAATCTCTACGTCGGGGTTGATGACGATTATGCCGTCAAGAAGGTGACCTCCGGCGGCGTGGTGAGCACCTTTGCTTCCGGTTTCTACAGCCCCTATGGCATCGCGGTCAGCGCAGCGGGCGACATTTATGTCACCAGTGGTGGCGACGTGAAAAAAGTCACCAGCGGCGGAGTCGTCAGCACCTTTGCGACCGGATTTAATGTGGCCTGTGGCCTGGCCTTCGATGGCGCGGGCAATCTGTATGTGGGCAACTATGGCAACAGCACGATCAGCAAGGTGACCCCCGGTGGCGCCGTGAGCACCTTTGCCACGAACATCAACGCGCCCATCGCCCTGACCTTTGATGTTGCCGGCAATCTTTATGCAGCGTGTCGCGACGCCGGGATGATCGTCAGGATTACTCCCGCGGGCGTGGTCACTACTTTCGCCACTGGTTTCAGTGGAGCGGAAGGGCTGCAGTTCGATGCGTCAGGCGATCTTTTCGTGGCGGATCGCTGGGCCAACCGGGTCGCCCGCGTGAAGCCCGATGGGACGGTGAGCACGTATGCCGCCAACATGCCCGCATCCTACGGACTGGCGTTTGACGCGGCGGGTGCGCTTTACGTCTCGAGTTATTACAACGACAACACCGTGAGAAAACTCACGCTTCCCGTGATTGACGATCTGGGTGGCAACCCGGTTCCGGCGCTGCCTTACACGTCGGGCCAAACTTATATCTATGATCCGAACGACGCGCCCACGGATATCCAGCTCTCCAATGCGTCGCTGGATGAACCGGTGGCAAACGGGGCGATCGTCGGGACGCTCTCGAGCACCGACGCGGATGCCGGTGACACCCACACGTACAGTCTGGTCAGTGGCACCGGCGATACGAACAACGCCGCTTTTGTGGTTGATGGTAATCTGTTGCGAGCCGGCGCGGCCGGCCCCGCCCCGGGTTATTATTCCGTGCGTATCCAGAGCGACGACGGTCAGGGAGGAACCTACGCGAAAGCCTTTTCCATTGCGGTTGGAATCCCCCGGATAACGTCCATCTTGCGCAAGACTCCCGCCGGACAAAACACCGCGGCGAACTCCGCGGTGTTTGCCGTGACGTTTTCGAAGGATGTGACCGGCGTGCTGGCCGCTGACTTTGGACTGACGCCTTTGAACGGCTCTTCGATTACAGGAACCGTGGCGTCGGTGAGTGGCGGGCCATCCGTCTATGATGTAACCGTGACCATTACTTCCGGCACCGGGGATTTTCGTTTGGATGCCGTGATTGTGCCGCCGGTCGCGAGCACTTTTGTCACGGGCTTCTATCACCCGACGGGACTGGCCTTTGATGGAAGTGGAAATCTCTTCGTTGCGGACGCCTGGGATGGCACCGTGCATAAAGTGTCGGCGGGCGCTGAAGCAGCAGGGCGAGTAGGCCTGTCATCATCATGAAACGCAGTC
>JBEHXD010000166.1:0-9708 GCA_048498875.1 Verrucomicrobiota bacterium | reverse complement strand
GTCACTTTGTGTTTTCGGCGAGAAGTTGGACCAGCGTGGTGAGCGGTTTTTGCTTCGCGGAAGAATGGCGCCAGGCGACGTTCATTTCGAAAATGATTCCGGGTGGTTTTAACGCGGCGAAAACCACGCCGGTGTGCGGGATTTTTTTGGACATGGGCAGCACGTAACCAATCGCGCGGCTGGTGGCGATGGTGACGAACATCGAGGCCACGCTGTCGACCGTATCGATGATGCGCGCCTTGAAGCCGGCTTGCCTGGCGGCGTTTTGCAACAAGCCGGTCCGACGGGGAAAGCTCTGCTCATCCCAGGCGATCCAGTCGGCGTCCTTGAGCTCGGAGAGTGCAAAGCGGCGCCGCTTGGCGAGGGGGTTGTCGGCGCCGATGGCCAGCATGGCGGCCGTGGCCTCCAGGCGCTTCGAGGCGAACTCACGGCGCAGGGCGTCGTCGAGCGGACCGAGGAGGGCGATGTCCAATTCGCCGCGCCGCAGTGCCTTGATGAGGTCGGCGGGCGTTTGCTCAATCGACTGGAGCGCAATCTCCGGATGCTGGCGCGAGAATTTGCGCAGGGCCGGGGCATAGTGATCGAGCCAGAGCGTGCCATAGTGACCGAAGCGCACGGTTTTGGCCGCGTGGCGCGCTTCATCGACGGCGCGGGAGGCAGCGGCGAGAATTTCCCGGGCCCGTTCGGCGAAACGGATGCCTGCCGTGGTGAGCGTGGTTTGCACGCCATGGCGCTCGAGCAAGCCGACGCCCAGCTCGTCCTCGAGATCGCGAATCTGGCGGCTCAGTGCGGGCTGCGTGAGATTGAGCCGCGCGGCGGCCCGCGAGAAATGCAGGGTCTCGGCGACGGCGGCAAAATAACGCAGGTGACGAAGCTCCATGCCGTCATCAAGCGACATTACCAAAAGGCATACGAACCAAAAAACACGGCATTAGCCGGTCATGCAGTTTGCCCTTATGCTATGCGGGTTGAGGCGCAGAACGCGCCCCGACGAATCCAAAAAATGAAAACACCATTATTGCTTGTTCTCTTTGCCACCGTCTTCCCGGCCTTTTCACCGGCCGCATCGCCGCCCACGCTGCTTGATCTTGCCGGTGTCTCTGCCGTGCCCGGCCGGCTTTCCGAAAGCGTGGTGATCGTGATCGATGCCCAGCGCGAATACGTCGACGGGAAGCTTCCGCTGGATCATGTGGCGGAAGCGCTGCACCAAACCCGTCGATTGCTGGAGCGGGCGCGACGGATGCATGTGCCGGTGATTCATATCCAGCAGATCAGCGCTCCGGGCCGGGGAATTTTTGATCCGAATGGACCGATGGTTCAATTCGCCCCCGAAGCGATGCCGCTGCCGGGCGAGCTGGTGGTGACAAAAAAACTGCCCAACGCCTTTGCCGGAACTGAACTCGACGAACGGCTCCGTGGGCTCGGACGCAAGGAGCTGATCATTTCCGGCTACATGACGCACATGTGTGTAAGTGCGACCGCCCGCTCGGCGCTTGACCATGGGTTTCACGCCACGGTGATCGCCGATGCCTGTGCGCCCCGTGATTTGCCGGCGATTACCGGAAAGGTGCTCCCGGCCGCGACCGTACACGAAGTCGCGCTCACGGAACTGGCGGACCGGTTTGCCACCATCGTATCCACCCTCGATGCCATCGCCGATTAAACTCCCCGAAACTTTTGACATGAAAACCATGAAAACAAAAATGATATGCGGTGGTTTGGCGGCAGTAGTGGGTGGAGCGTCCCTCACGGGCGCGGGTTCGGCCCCGGCGATTTCATCGGTGAGCCGGAGGACTCTGTTGTCCGTTCCGCTGGCCAGCACGAAAACCGTGGATCGCGTCGAAATTCACCAGATTACCCTGGCTCCCGGCGTTCACGTGCCGGTCCATTCCCATCCCTGTCCGGTGGTGGGAGTGGTAACGTCCGGGAGCATTTTGTTTCAAGTGGATGGTTTTCCCATACAGCAGTTGAAAGCCGGGGACGCCTTCCACGAACCCGCAAATGTGCGCATTCGCCATTTCGACAATGCGTCAAGCGAGGTGGCAGCGACCTTTGTGCCATTTTATCTGCTCGGCGGCGGGGAGCACGAGTTGATCCATCTGCTGCCGGAAGACTGACCGAAGGCGGATTATTTGCGCAATCTGAGGAAATTTTCTCCACTCGCCTGGAACCGGTCTCAATGAGCGTTTTCGGAGGAAAAATTACCGGGGACAGGCATTCTATTTTGCGGTGGGGTTGAAGTATTTTGAGCTGGGTTGGTGTTTCTTTGAGGGAATCGATGAACGTGCCGAGTGAAGTTTGGCCCGTTGGATTCACCCAGCACATGCACCCTCAAGTCCTCTTAATCTTCCCGTCGCGCTCCGGAGATTCCGCGGAGATGTTGAAGGGCATCATGCATCACCAGCGCACCCATCGTCCGTGGGTGGTTTCCCTGCACAGCGATCACCAGGTCGAAAGCGATGCCGATTGGGTGAAAAGCCAGAAGTGGCACGGGGTCATCAGTTGCCACACGACGCCCGCACTCGTCGAAACCTGTTCCCAATTGCTGGTGCCGCTGGTCGATCTCGGAGATGGTTTGGTCGACCGCAACGTGGCGAAAATCCGTCCGGACAATGTGGCCATTGGTCATGTCGGTGCGGAATTTTTCATGGAACGGAAATTCCGGAATTTCGCGTTTTACGGTTATTCGAATCTGACTTGGGCGACGGAGCGGCGGGCGGGGTTCGTGGAAGCCCTGGAACTCGCGGGCCATCGTTGCGACGTCTTGGAGGCGGATCATCCGGGCGAAATCACTCCGGTTTGGGAGTCGAAACAGACCGGCCTGCTCGCGACGTGGCTCCGCACGTTGCGCGAAGGTTCGGCAGTCATGACCGGGGACGATCTGTGTGCCCAGCAGGTGATTCGGGCGGCGCATGCGGCCGGATTGACGGTGCCGGAAAAGATCGCGGTCCTTGGCGCGAATAATGACGCGATGCAATGCGATCTGACGGAGCCCTCGCTATCGAGCGTGGCCATCAACCGGTTTGAAGCGGGTCGCCGTGCCGCCGAGATTCTGGATCAGATCATGATCAGCGGCCGGCCGCTCGCCGTTGATCTGAAGATCGAGCCCCAGGGCGTGGTCGCCCGGAAATCCACGGACATTCTCGCGATGCGGGACAAGAATGTGGCGATTGCGTTGAACTATATCCGGGAACATGCGTGCAAAGGCATCACGGTCGATCAGGTGCTTGCGCGGGCATTCATGTCGCGCAGCCAGCTGGAACATAAGTTCCGCCGTTTTGTGGGCCGTTCGCCGCAGGTGGAGATTCGCCGCGCCCAGGTGGCAAAAATCAGCGAGCTGCTTTCTGACACGGATCTGCCGCTCAAGGAAATTGCCGAGCAAACCGGTTTCGTGCACGTGGAATACCTGTGCGTGGTCTTCAAGCGTATTACCGGCGAAACCCCCGGACAGTTTCGCGCCCGCACCAGCCAGCGCTGTGAGCAGCCGTGGGCGGTCGCTTGATCGCGCTGTAGCGCGCCTTTGTTTTGGTAGGAGTGGCTTTACGCCGCGATGGTGGTCGCGTATGCGGCGTGACGCTTCTTTTAAATGCGCGCAGACCCTGCCTGTCATTCTGAACGAAGTGAAGAATGACAGGTGGCGGGAAATTGCGGGTGGGAAAACATGTCTGACTGGGGACGCGATGTTCTGAAAAAACTTTCGCATTTCTGAAATGGGCTCAATGCGACCGCGTGCGAACTCATTTAAACTGCGGTGACCATTCGCTATAGTGACGGCGCTCGGACGCCGGGTTTCGCCCCGGCTCGAGTGACGTGATCCACACACCGGTCCGTCTGTTCCCCCCTAACCCTAACGACCATGAATCGATTGTTTTCGCGTGGCGGAGCGTTCGCGCTCTCATCCGCGTTGTGTTTAGTTTCCGTGGGGCGCCTTTCGGCGCAAACCACCGCCGCCTCGGCGCCTGTCAAACCGGCCGAAGAGGAGACCATTGTGTTGTCTCCCTTCGTGGTGGAGGCGTCCGAAGATCAAGGCTACACGGCCAAGGACACGCTCGCCGGCACGCGCGTGCGTACCGAATTGAAGGATGTGGCGTCGGCCATTTCCGTCGTAACCGCGCAGTTCCTGAAGGACACCGGCGCGAAGAACAGCGCCGATCTTCTCGTCTACACGCCGAGCACGGAAGTGGGAGGCATCCGCGGTAATTTCTCCGGCGTTGCCGGTGGTGGCATTTACCAGGAAAATACGATCACGAGCACGACGCGTGTCCGTGGTCTGGACTCGGCGGACAACACCCGCGACTACTTCCTGACGGACATCCCGTGGGATGGATTCAACGTGGGTCGCGTCGACCTGCAACGCGGACCGAATTCGATTCTCTTCGGCATCGGCAGTCCCGCCGGTATCATCAATACGTCGGTCAACGATGCGTCGTTTAAAACCGCGTATAACTACGAAAATCGCGTGGACACCTATGGTTCGCTGCGAAATTCCGTCAGCCTGAACCAGGAGCTGATCAAAAACGTGCTCGCGATCCGGGTGGCGGCGGTGAAGGACGACGAATTGTACGAGCAGACTCCGGCCTACAACAACTCGAGTCGTTTCTATGGTGCGCTTCGCCTCGATCCCAAATTGTTCGGTGACAGCAACCACACCTCGATCAAAGTGAAATACGAGGACGGAAAGATTAATTCGAACAATCCGCGCGCGATCCCGCCGGGCGACAGCGTCACGCGCTGGTTTGGCACCGGTGCGGACAAGTACGGTAATCCCGGCTTCAATAAAATCATCATCAACCAGTTCAACACCGCGCAGGTGACGCCCTGGGGCACCTATGCGGCCAGCAAGGGCGGCACGCTGGCGAACGGCCTCGCGCTTTCGAACCAGACTCGGTCGTACTGGCCCGATGTGATCAACTATTACGAAGCGACGCCGATGAATCTCAACAGTCTCGCGTCACCCACCGTGCCCAGCAGCACGCCGACCAAGACCATCACGGCCGGCGTGAACACGGGCCTCGCGGTGCCGAATTCGTTCGGCGGAGCGGTGAACGCCCAATTCCTGCCGCTGGGCATTCCGATGAACACGGCGTATTATCCGCTGGCGGGCGCGACTTCCGGTTTCCCCGGCTTTTCCGGCACCAATGGCCAGTCCTCCGTGCCAGGAGCGATTTTCTACGCAAACAGCGTGCTCCAGGATCCGAGCATTTTTAATTTCTACAAGGATCTCGGCGACGGTCCGAACAAGCACGAGTGGCAGAAATGGCATGCGCTGAATGTTTCGCTGGAGCAGACATTCTTCAATGACCGCCTGGCGTTCCAGCTGGCCTTCGACCACCAGGATTATCTTGCGGGCGCCGAGCAGTTCATGGCGGGTGAAAATTACAACATCAACATCGACATCAACGCCACCTACGCCGACGGCACGCCGAATCCCAATGTGGGCCGGCCTTATTTCGGCAACGGTGCGTCCGCGCCCGGTCTGAACTACCAGAATCAAACGATCCGCGACACGGTCCGCTTTACGCCGACCTATGATTTGCACTTCGAGGATTTCCTGGGGAAAAACCGGCTCGGCAAAATTCTCGGGCACCATGTGTTCACCGGGGTTTTCGAACACAGCACGGTCAAGCAGGAGTACACCAACTGGGCGCGCTTTGCGACCACGCCTGATTACATCACGAGCAATTCCAACAACAGCAATGCGGCGGACACACTCAATTCCAACCGAAGCTTCGAATGGATTGCCTACATCGGGCCCAGCCTCCTCAGCAAATCCTCGGCATCGGGCGCGCATCTCCAGCGTCTGAATTACGTAATCGCTCCGCCGCGCCAGCAGGCGGTGATCAACTACAACTCCACCTGGCGGGCGAATCCGATTCCCGGCACCACTGGCTATGTAAATCCCAACGCCACAGCAGTGCCGAGCAATACGCCGGTCGCGGGTTACGTGCAGGTGGGCGGATCGGGCGGACTCTACTACGATCCGGCCGGTTACTATGCGGCGGGTCACTCGCCGGCGGACGCCAATGCGGCTTACGCAGCGGATCCGACGAAGCCGTTGATCCCGATTTATTCGTTCATCAATTATTCGACGGGCGCGACGGTGAATGCCAACCAACTGGCCAATCCGGCCAATTACGTGGGCTGGAGCCAGCAGCAGATCACCTGGATGGATTCGCACAACGCCAGCGACTATCCGAGCCTGGTTCAGGGCGCCAATCGCACGCGGTTCCGCGACATCTCGCGCGGGTTTACCTGGCAGGGCTATCTCCTCGACGGCGACCTGGTCCCGACCGTCGGCTGGCGCAAGGACGTCATCACGAACTACCAGACCAATGCCGCAAAGGACCAGTTCAGCGGCTTTACCAGCCTGAACTATGACGATGATGTGACCTCCCGTACCGACGTGCGTGGTGAAAGCAAATCGTGGGGTGGTGTGTATCACCTGCCAAAATCACTCATGGCGAAGTTGCCCCTCGGAACGACGTTGAGCGTATTTTATGATCGCTCGCGAAATTTCAAGGCGGACGCGACCCGGCTCGACTTGAACGGCAAGCCGATTCCGAACGCGATTGGCAACACCAAGGAATACGGTTTCACGCTGACCACCTTGAACGAGAAACTCTCGCTGAAGATCGACTGGTTCAAGACGAAGGTGGCGAACGCCACGCTGTCCGGCACCGAGGGTAATTCCATCGGTGGCCTCGGACAGAACGGCTACTTCCTCGCGGACGGTTCCATCTGGGGTTATGGCTGGGCCACGATTCTCCAGCGCGGCCTGGATGGCGAAGCGGTATCGGCAGGTCTGGATACGACGTGGAATTACGCACTTGCGGACGGTCTGCCGAACAACACGCCGGCGGAGCAGGCGGCCTTCAACCTGTACAATCACAAGGGCGGTACGTTTACCGACGGCACGGGCCGGACCCACAACTACGTTGGCGGTGACGCCATCGTGGCGGCGTGGTTGAATGCGCCGTTCGCTCCCGGATTCTTCAAGAGCTTCCGTCTTTCGCCCGACATCGATCCCTCGATCGGTACCCGGACCGGCAAGCTGAAGGATTCCTATTATAACGGCGGCGCACCCACCGCGAATTTCCTCGTGGGTGGTGGTTCCAGCTTTGGCAATCACCAGACCACGGTGGACAATCTCTCCCAGGGTACCGAGTACGAACTCAGCTATCAGCCGGTGAAGAACTGGAATATCACCGTGAATTATGTGCACATCGATGCGACCCACGAAAACATCGATCCGGTCTCGTCGGAATTCATCGGACGCATGACGAAGTTTTTCAACGGTCCCGGCGGCCAGTTGCGCGAGTGGGGCAACGGCGACGGCAATCAGATCCAAAACCAATGGAATGGCAGCATCGTCGGACCCTACACCGTGCTGTTGAATGAACTCGGTCACGCGGCCCCCGAAGTCTCGCCGTGGCGCCTGAATCTGGTGTCGACCTATAATTTCGACCACGGTTTCGCGAAGGGCTTCTTTGTTGGTGGCGCTTTCCGCATGGAGGCGGGCCGCATCATTGGCTACCAATACGATCCCACCTTCAAGAACGCGAATTCAGATGACCCGAATTACGCGAACGTGACGGCGGTGACGCTCGGCGGCCTGAACGTGAACAAACCGTTCATCGGGGAACGCGACACGCATCTCGACGCGTGGATCGGTTACAAGCGAAAGCTCACCCGCAAGGTGGACTGGCGCGTGCAGCTGAACGTGAGAAGCGTGGGCGAGTCCGACAAACTCGTCGCCGGCCGCATCAATCCCGACGGCAGCATCGCGCTGGCCCGCATCCAGCAGGGTGCCGGGTATCAGCTCACGAATTCGTTTGATTTCTAGTTGAGTCATTTCTCCGGGTGGTGATCTGTCGCCCGGGAATTTTGTTGGAACGAGCCCGGCCCGCGAAAAGCGGCCGGGCTTTTCTTTTTAGAGGGGAAGTTGCCCGCGAATAACGCGAGCCCCGCGATTTTTCGGAAGGAGAACAGCGGTAGGGCGGATTATCCCTAATCCGCCGTTTCAGGATTCTCGAAGACGATGGTGGCTAGCGCTGATCCCCAACGGCGCTTTAGGGATAAAGCGCCCTACCATTGCCTCTCGATTTCTTAGGGGCCGGTTTCAGGTAAATTGCTTTTCAGCGGACCAATCTTGCATTGCGGTAGGCTCAAGCGAAGCCGGTCGACGCCTGCCGGGGTGACTTTGCTGTCGAAGAGATAGAGTTGTTTGAGGCTCGTGCAGGTGGAAAGTCTGGCGAGGGTGTCGTCGGTCACGGCGGTGGAGCAGAGGTTGAGATAATTCAAAACAGGAAGCGCTGACAGATTGCCCAAGGTGACGCCGCCAATCCCGGTGCGTTCGAGATGGAGCCGCTCGAGATGGGTGAAGGACTTCAAGGCGGCGAGCCCGGCATCGGTGACTTTGGTGTTCGCGAGCTCAGCCTCGATGATGAAGGGAGCGACGCGAGCCAGCTGCGCGAGTTCGGCATCGCCAAAATGAGCCTCGGCTCCCCGCGTGCGGAGAATCAGTCCGTCCCCCGCGTGTTCGGAAACGGGAACCAGCTTGATGCCGAGTGCCTGTTGCAGGCGCACGATTTCCGGCTGCAATTCATGATAGTCGCCGACTTTCGGAACGTACGGAGCTTCACTGCTGGAAACGGGTCCGGCGGTTTGGGTGGTAATCCACGTGGCGACTTCCGGCGGGGCTTTGCTCGTGGCACTGAGAGGCAGATCGCGGACTGCGCCTTGCTTGATCCACCAGCGGAGCACCGCGATTTCCCCCGCAGTGGGGCGCGGCTTTTTGCGGGGCGGCATCAGTTTCTCGTCGGCGGGATCGAGCCCCAGCCGGAACACCAGTTCACTGTGCAGGAGATCACCCGGCACGATGGCCGCGTGGCCGGATTTGCCGCCGGCGAAGAGCGCGGCAAAGGTCTCCATGCGGTAGTCACCTTTTTGTTTTTCGGTGCCGTGACACGAAAGACAGTGCTTTTCCAAAATAGGATGAACGACCGCACCAAAGACGGTGTCCGACGCGTAAACCTCAGGTGCGGGTGTTTCGTGAATGTGCAGTGCCTGCTTCACGGCGGGCGGCAACGCTTCGGTCAGGTAGTCTTCGCCGTGCGTGAGCGAACCACCATTGTGCGCCGCCCACGCCAGCGTTCCCAGCGTGAAGGTGAGAAGCAGGCTGTAGAGTACCCGCGAGCCGCCGCGTGTGAACCACGCAAGGGTCGTGCCGACTGCGACCACCGCGCCGCCTTTCAGGTGGGCGACGAGCAAGGCGCCGTCATGGCCGTCGGCCCGCGCGAGTGCGAGTCCGGCGAGGACGGCAATCACGGCGCACGGGATCGCGAGACCGAGCACAAACCCGGCGGCTTCGTTGAACGCGGAGCGCTTGCGTCCGAGCCATTCCAACGGTGGCACAAGCGGCAGCAATACGATCGGGAAATGAACGAGCAGAGGATGCAGCCGGCCAAGCAGGCGCCACGTGCCGCCATGGGCCGTGCCATCGAGTGGAACCAGTTGTGTGGCGGCGAGCACGATTCCAATCGCGAGGGCGGCCAGGATGAGTCGCGGGACAAAGGGAATGCGGGCTGGAGCAACGGATGGGTTCATGCGTCCGCGGGAAATGAGAAACCAAAAATGTGCTTTCTTGTGGGCGGGGTGCCCTCACCCCGCAAAAACGTGGCGGCGACGATGGCAACCCGCGGGGTGAGG
>JBEHXD010000165.1:0-9729 GCA_048498875.1 Verrucomicrobiota bacterium | reverse complement strand
CGACGTTCTTGATATTGATCGAGGAGCGTTGTTCGGCAATCGCCACGGCATTGGCGTTGTGATACCGCTCGGCGTTGACCGTGAACGGGTCGAGCTTCACGACGCCGCCGTTGGTCTTGGTTGCCGCGCTCTCGCGAAAGGTAAAGTCCCGCTGTGTCACGGTGGCCGCGGTGACGGTGGCGGTTATGCTCTGTTCCGGTTCGCCGATGTAGTCGGCTTTGACGGTCACTTCGCCGGCGGGCACGTTGCTGATTTCGTAATCACCGTATTCGTCGGAATACGTTTCGAGATTCGTGCCGGCGACGCGGATGGTGGCATTTTTCAAATAAGCCCCGTTCGTGGCGTTCACGATTTTGCCCCGGATCGTGCCGGTCGTCGCGGATTCGGCCGCATGGGCGAAGTTAGCGGAAAAAAGGATGACGATCGCAGCGGTCACCACCAGGGGGACGTGGCGGGCGATCCGCGTAGACGTGGCCGTGAGAACAGCCTGAAGGTAGGTTGTGCAGAACATAACGACGCTCGAGGGGATTTGAGGGTTTGAGGCGAGGGGTGGATTCGCCAGGGGTGCGGGATTCTGGAAAATTTATACCATGATAGAAACGGAGGCTCTACCCAGAATCCGGGGATTTATATCGGAATCCTAAGCTTCGCTCTGAGGAAACCGGCATACCGACTGAAACGCTCATCCGTGAATTTTACTAATGAAACAAACGGAGCGAGTCGTACCACGGACGCCGATCGGGCCGGAATTTTTAACCACTGATTACACTGATGAACACTGATCAGAGTCTTCTGAAATCACTCTGAGCAGAAAATAAGTGGTTAACCTGTCTTGGGTTTAACTGCGTTGCGGCGTCGCTCCAAGTCGGCGTGGATTTGGGGCTCAAGCAGTTCGTACTTGCGGTAAAAGAGCACAGGGACGATCGCCAAGGCGAAGAATACGACGGGCAGCCAGACGACTCCAATTTCAATGCCGTGCAGAGCCCCGGGTGTTTGCGGCACATTGGGCTGATAACCGAAACTTTTCATGATCCAGGCCGGCAGGGCTCCGCCCAGACCGGCGCCGGCTTTGAGACAGAACGCAGCGCCCACGGCGGTGAGCAAACCGGCTGCGCGGATTCCGGTTTTCCATTCGCCATAGTCGACACTGTCGGAGATCACCGAAAAAGGCATCGCCATCGCCACTCCGCTGGAGAGGAATCCGATCGCCCAACCGGTCATGATCAGCGGAACGGAATGGTCGTGGCGGATGCCGAGGTAAACCACGAGCTGCCCGATAATCATTCCGAGGAGTCCCAGAGCCCAGACATTCCGCTTGGACGTCAGGCGGCAGAACCAGGGAAGAAACAACACACTGGCGAGCGAGATGAAATCAAGTCCGTTGGCCAGCGGGATCAGGTCCTTGCGATGGAGCGTGTAGTCAAAGAAATACGGTGCGGCGGACACGCGGGCGATGAAGGCGATCCAGAAACACAGGCTGCTCGCCACGATGATCAGCCAGGGCCAGTTGCCCTTGATCGCCCCAAAGCTGCCGAAAGCAGACTGCGATTGCGTTTCCGGTTTGATCACTTCCCTGAGGTTCCGGAAGGCGAAGAGATAGAGCAGGATCGTGCCGGTGGCGTAGATCGGCATAGCGAGCATAAAACCACGGCGGTCGTCTCCGCCCCCGAGCCAGGCGACCAATTTGAGCGCCGTGAGATTCACGATCAAGACGCCGAGTTTGGATCCGTACATGCGCCAGCTGGTAAGTGTGACCCGCTCCTGAGGATCTGCGGTCAGCGCTGAAAGAATCGAAGTTACCGGCGTGTTGATCCCGGTGTAGAGAATGCTGGCGACGATGTAGGTGCAGGCGGCGTAGGCGATTTTCGCACCCGATTCGAAGTCGGGAGTGAGAAAGGTCAACACGCCAAACAGCGCGAATGGCACGCACAGCCACAAAAACCACGGGCGGCTTTTTCCCCAGCGACTGTTCGTTTTCTCAAAGACGATGCCCCAGAGGGGCGCGTCGATGGCGTCGACCAATCGCGCCACAAACAGAATCGTCCCCGCGGTTCCGATGGAAAGTCCGTAGACGTCGGTGTAAAAATACAGCAGGTAAAATGAAATGAAGCAGAACACCAACTGTCCGGCGACGTCGCTCGCGGCGTAGCCCAGGCGGGTTGAGTAAGATGTCTTCGGCATGAAAAACAGAAAGGCAGTTGAACCACTAATCCTCACTAAGAGGTCACTAATAAAACCCTTCCGAAATTAGTGAGGTATTAGTGTGGATTAGTGGTTAAAAATTCAGGAAGTGAACCACTGATTACACTGATGACCACTGATCAGAAATTTTGGATAAGTGATCATCAGTGAAAATAAGTGGTTTAAAATTCTGACGGATCGGTGATCGAGTTTTTGGGAAACCACTAATCCACACTGATGACTCACTAATTGCGAAAAACCCCGTCGGTTTGAGGTTTGATGGCCTGGGCCCTGATTAGTGAGATATAAGTGTGGATTAGTGGTTAAAAATTCAGGGAGTGAACCACTGATTACACTTATGACCACTGATCAGATATCTCGGAATAAGTGACCATCAGTGAAAATAAGTGGTTTAATTTTTCGGGATTAAGAGGCTTTCGAGCCCATGCCGGGCGAGGACTTCGCGGACTTTCACGGGCCTTCCGTCACGACAGGATTCTTCCATCGCCTGCATCAGGGCGACGGTGACGATGCCCTCGTTCACGTCGGGCGTGGGAGCTTCGCCGGCGGCGAGACCACGGGCAAAATATTCGATGTAGTTTTGGTATTCCCCGGCGTGGTGCGAATGACCGCCGAAGCGGAAAAAATAGGCGTCCTGATCCTCGAAGGTTTCGACGGCAGATTGCGTGTCGGTTTTCCAGGCATAGCGCAGATCGTAGTAGTCGCCCTGGCTGGCCCCGAGCGAGCCGCGCACGACACAGCTCATGTTGCTGTCGCGTTGCGTGGGCGTGACCGGACTCGAATAGGTTCCGCTGACCCGGGCGAGGCGTCCCGCGTCATCACGGAAGATGAAATGAAATGTATCCGGATGGACCAGTCCGAGCTTGCGCCCGTTTTCGCTGAGACGTGAGTAGCCGGTGACTTCGCTGATTCCGGGCAAATACCAGCGGATGAAATCAACGGGATGACTCAGGCCGCCATAAAGCCATTTGAAGGCATCGGTTTTGGCCCAACCCTTCGCGAGAAACCAGCGATGGTCGGCATTGTAGTAGGCTTCGACGGTGTTGATTTCACCAAAGGCACCGGAGTCAAAATGTTCCCGCTGACGAGCGAACGGCGCAAAGAAGCGGCTGCTCTGGCCCACCATCACCAGGCGTCCGCTGGCGCTTGCGGCCTCGAGCACCTCGCGGGCGCGGCTCAAATCGGCGAGAAACGGCTTGGTGCAAATGACGTGTTTGCCCGCTTTCAGGGCGCGGATGACATGCTCGGCGTGAAGGTGATCCGGCGTGTAGATGCCGACCACGTCCACTGCCGGGTTTGCGAGCAGCACATCCAGGGAGCGGGTGAAGATGGCCGCCGGCAGCGCGAATTCCGCGCAGCGCTCATGGCCGAGCGTCTCATTGAGATCGCACAATGCCACTACGTTCCAGAGGTCGCTGGTGACGCCGGCGGAAATAATACTGCGGCCTTCGCCAAGGCCGAGTACGCCAAGTCCGAGTTTTTTCATGATAAAAAGATTTTGGGGGAGCGGCTTTACGCTGCGACGTCTCATGGGAGTTAACCACTGATTACACTGATGAGCACTGATCAGATATTCCGGAATCAGTGGCCATCAGTATAATCAGTGGTTAAAAATTCTGGTGGATCGGTGATCAGATTTTCGGAAACCACTAATCCACACTAATGACTCACTAATTGCGAAAAACCCCGTCGGTTTGATGTCCTGTGCCCTGATTAGTGGGATATTAGTGTGGATTAGTGGTTAAAAAGCCCATCATCACTTGATGATTTTCAGGTCGCGGACCTTGACGTTGAAATCGTACACGTGCGTGTTGAGGAATTCCTCGATTTGATCGAAGACGGCGGCGCGAGCGGCGGGCAGTCCCTGGATATAGTCCATTTGGAGATCATCAAATTCGACGATGTCGCCGTGTCCCCGGACTTTTTCGGCGAAACGACGGGCGCCAACGTAGGCAGATGTACGCGGGGCTCCATCCAGTCCGGGATAGTTGAGCATAAGAACCGGCTTCGTGACACTTTCCGGGTGACTGGTCAGAGGCGCAGCCTTCAATCGGTCCTTGTCGCCGAGCCAGGCGCGGGTGAGATGCGGTTGTACGTCGTCGTCCGTCCATTTCTGCTCGGCGAGCCAGTCAGCAAGATTGACCGGAGCGTCGATCGCGATGGCGCAGCGGAATTTGTCCGGGTAGGTTTGCAGCGCGCGCAGCGCGATAAATCCACCGTGGCCGCGTCCCATCAGCGCCACCCGATGGCTGTTTACTGCGAAAATCTTTTCGAGGCTCTCGACCGTGGTGACGATGTCGTCAATTTGGACGAGGTCATAGCCATTGGTCAGCGATTGGCGCTGCTTGAGACCCAGGCCCCAGGCACCGCGACCATTGAGTTGCACCACAACGAAGCCCATGTCCGCCAGAGCCTGCACGTCCGACTGAAAATCCGTGTGCACGCGTTGCCACGGGAAATCCGGACAAAGTACCACCATTGGAATCGGTTTCAACCGCGGTTGCTGCGGAACCGTAACCAGCCCGGAAATACGCGCGCCATCCTTGGTCGAATAGGAGAAGGGCAGGGTCAGGTGAATATGGTTGGCGTCGACCCATGGAGCACGGCGTACGAATTCGAGCAGCTTGTTCTTTTCCTTGTCGAAGATAAAAAACGCCCCGGCATCGGCCGGGCCCTCCGTTGTGACGATGAAATGTTTTTCCGCTTCATCCCAGTCGGTGATTTCGATGCTGCGTCCCGGGAACATCTTTTCAAACTGAGCTTGCATGGCCTGAAATTCAGGCCGTAGCCAGGCAGTGGTCCGAAGGGCATTTTCGTATCGGATTCCCACCAGCTTGTGCTGATAGCGATCGAAGACCAAGTCCCGCTGGTCGGGAAATCCGGCGGTAGGTGGACCGATAAGATCATAGGCGGGATTTTCCATGACCAGGCTGCCGCGTTTTTTTTCAGCGAGATTGAAACTGTAGATTCCATACGTATCCCGACCGGTATTGCTGGCATAATAAATCACATCGGGATTTTCATCGAATCCCAGTGGGATGGAGCGTTCCCCGAAATAATTGTCAGGCGAAACGCTGAAGCCAGAAAGCCCGATGGTTGCTTCGAATGGTTTCGGACGATTCTGGCCCTTTGTTCCCAAATAGTCGTAGTGCAGCGGAAAAGACGAAAGCAAGGTGTTCGACAGGGTCAGCCGAACATGTCCTTGTCGATCGAGGAGCGCAGTCCGGGTGTTGAGCACCAGATCATCGGTCTGTTCGGTTAGTTTGCCTGTCTGGGTATCGAGCGAATAAAGGCCGAGTGAGTGGGAGCCCTCTGAGCGGGGCACACCGGTCGCGACAACGGTGATTGATCCAGGATGCCGTGGGTCAAAATCAAAAATCCGGAGGGTACGAGGTTGACGGGCCCCAAAGTTGGGTGGCGTGGTGGTTTGCAGCCCGGGATCGGAATCCTGGAGAGAGGGTATTTGGTCTATTGTCGGCATCGACGCGTTGTTTGTCCCCTGTT
The DNA here is from genome assembly GCA_048498875.1 of Verrucomicrobiota bacterium. Lineage (GTDB taxonomy): Bacteria > Verrucomicrobiota > Verrucomicrobiia > Opitutales > Opitutaceae > Lacunisphaera. Next base: position 4,023 of record JBEHXD010000165.1, on the reverse strand, counting down.
CTGCTAAGGGCTGATCCATTGACAGCACCCGGGAATTGAAGCCGGCACTGTTTCTCCGGACGGTTGAAAAGGGATCATCGCGGGTGGTGATGGCGGAAAATTCCGGGAGATCATCCGGGCTGAGAATGCGCCGGGCGTTGGCCCCATCGGCATCAAACCCCACGACCGCTCCCCGCCAGCTGTTCCAGACACCGCCGTGCCCGGCGGTGCGGGAAAATACATGATTCGTTTCCACGACGAGCCGGTTGGGGGTCGTCCATCCCATCCAGTTGATGCGCCCGGGGGTCTTTTCCATCTGGTTGGCCGCGAGCATGGGCGTGGCGGCATTGGCGTCGATCACCTGCACCCGGGTTTTAATCCTGTCGGGCTGGGCGAGATCGATGACGACCACGGAAACGACGTCGCCCTCGCGCACGGAGTAGGCGAGGTATTTGCCGTCGGGGGAAAGGGCGGCGACCTCCGTGCGAAACGGTTGAAACAATTGCTTGAACCGGCCGGGGGGAGGCGGCTGAAGCACTTGTTCGGTGGTGATCGTGGGCGCAGGGGCGGAAGTCGGCGCGGGCGCGGTTTTTTCCTGGGCCATGGCGACGACGGGAACGACGGCAGCGAACAGGCGGATGAGGCGGTTCATGGATGGTGATCAGACGTCGGTTGGACGCCGGGAGCTACAATGAGTTGTTCGTGGAGATAACGAAAAAGGTTTCCGAGTACGTCCGGATCGACCGGCATTTTGTGGCCGCGTGGATCCGGTTCAGGGACGTAAACGAAGGGACTGCCGAGTTCGGTGAGCCGGCGGCGCAGCACTTCCATCTGGTGCAGCGCCTCCGGTGATTCGCTGGAGTTGATCGTCAGAAAGAGCGGTGCGTCGATGCGGTGTTGCAAATAGTCGAGTGCTCCCTGGGCGCGCCACGTGTCGGGGTGGCTTTCGCGCAGTCCCCAGGTCTTCTCATAGCGCGGAATCATCTTATCGTTGGGGAGGAGATCGAGGTAAGTGAACCGCCCGGACATCACCACAGTACCTTGGACGCGGCTGCTGACTTCAGGATGTTCACCGAAACCATCAAAGGGGGAAATATCCGCGGTAGTCGCGAGCATCAGTGCCATGCCGCTGCCGCGGGAAAAGCCGGCGGGAACAATGCGACTGTTGAGCGGAAGGGTCCCGGCCTCCGCTCGCAGGGTGCGAACTGCCGCCTTGATTTTGCGGGCGCTGTCGGGCATCGGGTCGAAGCCCGAGTAAGGCGCGCCCACCGGATGATCGGCCATCGCGGCGGCAAAGCCCTCGATCGCGGCGCCGGGCAACAGCACGTCGGTGCAAAAATCGAGGGAGAAGTTGCCCATGCGATTGGCGTTGTCGCAGGAAAACTGCAGCACGGCGCCCACCGGCTGCGCCGGTTTGGACGGATAGATGATATCCATCGCCAGGGTACGGGCGGGCTCCCGGTAAAATACAACATCGCGTTTCAAGCGGCAGCCTGACGGGACGATGAACGCATGTGCGGCATCGATGGTGCGGCCCGGAAAAAGCATTTTATGCTGAAGCTGATTGCGCAACGCGGCGAGATCGCCGGCGAGCGCAGGCATGCGTGCCCGCGGATCGTTTGCGTAGTCGAGCACCGCGACCAGGCAGCCTTGGGCGCGAAAATCAGCGATGATGCTGTCGTCGCTTTCCGTGCCGACGCGCGAAGCTCCGAGATGGATCAGATAAAAAATTACGGGAGGCGGGGTGCCGGCCGCGAGAGTGGCCGTCGCAGGTTCGAGGAGTTCGAGCGTAATCTCCCGCCCGACGGTGTCGCTACGCCAGGTGCCTGCACCCAGGAGCGTGGTTGCGTACAGCAGGGAAATTCCCAGCCGGAAGTGGATTCGTGGATTCACGATTTAGGAGGCCCGTTCCTGGGCGTGAGCGCCTGGAGCCAGCGGGCACTGTATCGCTTGTAGGCCTCAAAACCGCGTGGCCCGAGGGAATCGCTGATTTTGGCCGAGGCGTCGTTGGCGAGGGCCGTCAGTTGACTCGCCCGTTGATCCGGCGTCAGCGCCGGATCGGCGCGGATCGTCTCCGCCTGTTGAATGGTTTCCCTCTGCAAATTGCCGAGGGAAACGGCCGTTGAAATCGGGAGATCAAGGCGTTCGACGATCCGGTTCAGTTTGTCGAATTCCGGGTTTCGCGCCTGTTGATATTCCGCATAACGGTCCGGTCCAAGGACGGCGGCGATTTGGTTTTGAAGGGCGGGATCGCTGGAGAACTTTAAGGAGCCGTCCAAGTGTGAGATCTGCGTTCCCGATTCATAAATCGGAAGCAGTGCGAGAAATTCGGCCTCGGTGGTGCGGAAAAGACGGGTCTCATTGCGCAGCGCGTACGCCGCCGGACTGCTGCGAAGATTCGTCAGGCGTTGTTCCTCCGGCGTCAGCAGGGCAAAGATTTCCTTTTTCAATTGCTGGTCGATCAAACTGATTTTGTTGCGATCCTCCTGGGTGGCGGCACTGCCCTTGGCATAAAATGCCGCCCTGGCTTCCGTCCCGAGGGCGGTGTAATCGGCCACGATGGCCTGGATCTGTTTTAGTTTTTCCGGCGAAACGTCGCCATATATATGCGACATATGGTCGGATAAGTCCTCCCACTCAAATTGCTGGCTCGGACCGAGCAGTTGGTTGAGTAATTTAAATTGCTCCATGCCCAGGGACGCCAGCGCGGAATCCTTCTTGGGATCGGAGGGAAAGGGAGAGGAGGATTTCCAGTACTCCAGGTTGGTAGTGCGTCCGGTCAAAGCGTTGCGGCGGGCGGTAAAGAGTTCATTCACCCGCATGGAAATAATCCGGTTCACGATTTTGGGTGGAAACCCGGCCAGACGCAGCCGCCGCACCAACTCCTGGAGATCATCGGTATTCAGCTGCTTCCACTCCAGGGGCGGAGTTGCCGGAACGCGGAGGGAATCCGCGCGATTGCCCGCAGTCGGGCCACCGGGGATCGGGGAGGTTTCGGTTTTCGAATTCGAGGCGGGCGAATTACCTTCGGAGATCAAAACCGGGGAATCATGGGATTTAAGCGCGACAACCAGGGTGGCGTTGAGCGCGAGCGACAGGACCAACAGTAGGGAAAATGGCTTCATGGTCACTGACGGCCTATTTTCCCGGTGCGGGCGTGAGCTGCCGAAGCCAGTTCGGAGTGTATTGATTGACGCCGGCCTGACCGATCGCGGTGGTCAGTCTCGCGGTGGCCTCTGCGGCCAGGTTCGACAATTGCGCATCCCGCAGGGTGGGAGTAAGTGAGAGATCAGAGCGCACGACATTCGCCCGCTTCACGATGTCCCGCTGCAGACGAATCACGTCGCCGATCGTGCTGGTGGGCAGTTGAAACCGGTTCACCACATTGCGAACCTCCTGGTAGCTTCCGGAGGTCGTGATCTGGTATTCGGCAAAGCGTTCCGGACTCAATACCTTGCTTACCTCGGCCTCGCGATACTCGCGGGATTCGTCCGGTGTTAAATTGGCGTTGGCGTAACGCTGCTCATAGGCCACCTGCACCTGATAGAGGGCCTTGAATTCCTCCTCGCTGGGATTGAACACGCTGAGCTGATAACGAACACCATTCGCGATTTCGCTGTTGCGGAGGTCGTAGGCTTCCAATTCGGCCGGGGTCAGCGTCCGTGCGATGTCGGCGTGGCGTTCGTTTTCGATGAGACTCAGCCTTTCCTTATCCTCGGGAAAGACGATGCCCCGGGTGTCACTCCGTGCCTGCGAACCGAGTTCATCGTAATCGCGGTTGATCGCTTCAAGCGCCTGAATCTTGTAGGGTGGGAGGGTGCCGAACTGGCGCTGTTTCCAGAGGCGTTCGTATTCGGGCAGCAATGACGGATTGTCGCTGGTCAACTGCCGATAGGCGTCGGAATATTCCCGATTGAGCGCGCGAAGTTGGGTGCGCACCTCGGGATCGTCGTCTTCCACTGATTGGGGATATCCGTCCCGCCAGTAGGGAGTCCGCCGGCGCGCGGCGTTGATCGCCCTGCGCCGGGCGGCAAAGCGTTCATC
>JBEHXD010000164.1:0-9741 GCA_048498875.1 Verrucomicrobiota bacterium | reverse complement strand
CAACTCCAAGGAAAGACGCTCCCCGAAGTCCGCCGACCGGACGGAGGCGGAGGCGTTGCGCATGGAGCGGTTGGAAAACATGGGGCTGCTGGCTGCGCGCGTGGCTCACGATCTCAACAACATGCTGGCGCCGATGAAACTCGCGCTGCCCATGTTGCGTTCATCCATTTCTGATACGACGGCATGCAATTTACTCGATTCTCTCGAGAGCACGGTGGGACGGGCCACAGCGCTGGTGCGACAGATCCTGGAATACGCCGACGGAGTCGGAGGCCAGCTCCAGCTGGTTCCGATGCAACAGTTGCTCGAGGAAATCGGGCTCTTTGCATCGGAAACTTTTCCAAGAAACATCCGGGTGAAGGCGCATATTCCGCCCGATTTATGGCAGGTGAATGCCAACCTGAGTCAGATTCACCAGGTGTTGCTCAACCTCTGTGTCAACGCCCGCGATGCGATGCTGGACGGAGGTACGCTGACCTTGATCGCGGAGAATTGTCTCCTGAGTGCCGCGGGCGCGGCAAAGATTGACGGGGCCAGAAGCGGTTCCTTCCTCGTGCTCCAGGTGGATGACACGGGCACGGGCTTTTCACCCGTGGTCCTGGCCCGGATGTGGGAACCTTTTATCACCACCAAGAAGGCGGGCAAAGGCTCCGGGTTGGGATTGTCCACCATTCGCGACATTATCCGGCATCACAAGGGATTCATCGAACTTCACACGGCACCGGGGAGGGGGACATCGTTTCGCATTTACCTGCCAGCGGCCGGCAATGCGGGTGGAAAGTTTTCCGGGACGACGCAGCAGTCGGCGTCGCGTCCCCTGGTTTGCTCCCACAGTTGATTTTGTTGAATGGCGGGACCGTGCCTCGCCGGGCGTGGCGAATCAGGTGGAGTATGCGCACAAAAAAAGCCGTGCGGTGAAGCACGGCTTGGAAAATGAAGGGACGAAAGAATTACTTTTTCGGGACGGAGGATTGCACCTGGGCGAGACGTTTCTCGAGCGAATTCATTTCGCTGACCAGGCGTTCCTCCATCTTCTTGCGATCGGAACTGTTCACGATGCTGAGACTGGCGGCGTCACGCACGACGTTCGCCGGAAGGGACAGCAGTCGGGTGATGAGGCCCTGATCCTTGAAACTGCTGAGGTAGAGGGCGGTAATTTCGTGCGAGAGCTTCATGGAATCCTGCGCGACGGACTGCGAGGCGAGAAGCTGGTTGTTGAGCTCCTGGTTGCGGGCCATTTCCGCGGTCAACACGCCGCTGATCTGATCCGAAATGCGCTGGCTGTATCCACTGATGGATTCACGGGTGAGATTCTGGTCCTTGGACATTTCTGCGAGAATCGGAGAAATCTTGTCCACCATGCGGTTTGAAACCTTGTCGATTTGCTCGTTCTGAATCTTCTCGGCTTCCTCCGGAGTCTTGGGCAGCGGATTGTTGGGTTGAATCTTGTGGGCGATCGCTTCGGCGAGCTGGTTGACCTTGTCCGCGTTCACCTTCGCAAATTCCTCGTCGGTCATGAGCGCGTCGGCCTGGCGCTTGGAGATCGCGTCCTTGAGCAGCTGATTGACTGACTCAATGTGACGGCGGGTCTCCTCGGCGGACGCCTTCATCTCGGCGTTGGTCTGCTCGCGAAGAGCGGTGAGTTCCGCTTGTTGCTTGGCGGCGAGTTCGTTGACGGTCTGTTGGTAGAACCAAAACGCTGCGCCGATAATAACAATGGCGGTAAGGATAACCGCGGGAAGTTGTTCTTTAAACTTTTGCCACATGATAGGTGTCTGGTTAAGGGTGTGTGTCAGACTCCGACATGATTACCGAATCGATGTTCAAAAGCAATGCCGCCTTGATTGTGAATTTTTTTGAAATGAGCCTAAATCGCTACGAGCAAACGATGTTCAATTACTGGCAAAAGCAGCCTGACGAACTGAATCATTGGAAAAGCAAAGTGGTTCAGGCGGCAAAAACAACGGGAGCCCCCGGGGAAGTGGCGCGGGTCCTGGAGCGCGAGCTTTGGGATTATTTCGCCGAGCGAAGCCAGCATGTGCCGGTATTTCGGGAGCTTAGCCCGGGAGGAGTCAGGCGGGTCAGCCTGCTGAATCTGGCAGAATATGTGCTCAGGTTGTGGGGACCGCTGCCGAAAAATAGGAAACCTCCGCCCGCCTTCATGTCTTAAATTAATAAAACCGTCGCATGAAAGTTTCAGTTATTTGCAATTACTGCATTTACAAAACCGACGGCCGGCGGCATTAGTAATTCACAAGTTATCCACGCGATGGAAAACCCTACAAGCGCTGTTTACAACTCACTGCAGCAACAAGTGGAAATCAGGGCGAAGACCTACGTTCTCGATACGAACGTACTACTCCACGACCCCCAATCGATCTACAAATTCGAGGACAATAATCTCGCGATTCCCGTCGAGGTTCTTGAGGAACTCGATGCGATCAAAGGCGAGCAGTCCACCGAGCGTGGGCGCAATGCCCGGAGGGTGCATCGCATTTTACAGGAGCTTCTGCCCGATTCCCGTTCGATGCACGAGGGGGTAAAGCTGCCCAATGGGGGTACTCTCTCTGTTGTGATCAACCGGTATCTGGTGGAGAACAACTGGTCGTCGCCGGCAATGCAGCGCCTGCGGGCGGTGCTGTCCGATTTTACGAAAAAGGACAACCGGATCATCGCCAGCGCCCTTTTCGTCCAGGAGACTCACCAACCGCCGACAATCCTGGTAACCAAGGATGTCAACGTGCAGCTCAAGGCCCGCGCGGTGGGCTTGGAGGCGGAGGACTACCTCAACGACAAGGTGCCCGCCAGCACCGCCGATGACGAGGGGTACCAGACCCTTTCTTTGGACGTCTACGAGATGCAGCGCTTTTGCTCCGAGGGCGAATTGGAGTTCCCGCCCGAAGCGACGGCCAAGCTCTATCTGAACGAGTATGTGCTGCTGATGACCCCCGAGGGCAAGACGATGCCGGGGCGTTACTATGGCAACAACGTGGTTCGCCGGCTGCACCTGCCTGATTTTGTGAAGGCGCCGGGTGGCATTCCGATCCGTCCGAGAAATCTCGAACAGCAGTTCTTCATGGATGCGCTGATGGACGATACCATCTCGCTGGTCACGTGCTTCGGCAAGGCGGGTACGGGTAAGACGCTCCTCTCCACGGCTTGCGCGCTCTTCCAGACGACCGACGAAAAATCGCGTTATGATGGCCTTTCCATTTCCCGGCCAGTGATCGCGCTGGGCAAGGACATCGGTTTCCTGCCCGGCACGCTCGAGGAAAAGATGAAGCCCTGGCTTCAACCTTATCACGATGCCCTTGAGGTGTTGATTCCCTCGAAGCCGGCGAAGGAGCCGCAATTCGCGAGCAAGAAAACGGGCAAGAAAAAGAAGAAGCACGACGACACGCTGGCCTTGATGACTTCACCGCAACCGTCACACGGCAGCACCAGCCATTCCGGGCATCCGGTGGTGAAACCGTATGAACGGTTGATCAGCAGCGGGGTGGTGGAGATCGAGGCCCTGTGTTTCATTCGCGGACGTTCGATTGCACGGAGATTTTTCATTCTCGACGAAGCCCAGCAACTCACTCCGCACGAAGTGAAGACGGTCATCACGCGCATTTCGGAGAGTTCGAAACTGGTGCTCATCGGCGATCCGGCACAGATCGACAATCCCTACGTCGATTCACGCAGCAACGGGCTGGTTTACTGCCACAATCGCATGAAGGGTCTGGCGCTCGCGGCTCACGTGAAGCTTTCGAAGGGCGAACGGTCGAAGCTCGCCGAACTCGCGGCGGACCTGCTGTAAGCCTGTCGGGATCCTCCGACCCGACGGCGATTATTTTTCCGACTCGGAGTCTGCGGGAACCGCTTCAGGAAGCGGTTCTTCGCTCTCCTCTTCATCAAGCAGCGATGGCTCTTCGTTGCGGTGGGCGATCCACTCCATGATTCCGGCAAACAGGCCGGTGAACATAAGATCTCCGAACAAGGTGTTGCGGAAAAACAAAACGGTCGGGGGATATTCGGGGTGGCCGATGGTGAGGGCTTGCCACCAGCCAGCGAGCGTCTTGGCGTAAAAGGGGTCAGCGGCCCAGGACTGGGTGTTGGTCACGAAATAGAAAATCAACGCGCTGATCAACGAACCGTTCAGAAGGTTCAGCCAGGATTTATGTTTCGCGACTTTGGCCCCTACCAGCAGAGCCAGGGCAAAACAAATCGTGCGGGCGATAAAACCGCTGAGCGGCCACGTGAAACCATATTCCCTGACATAAAAATTATTGATATAGACGTCGGAGAAACTCAGGGCCGCAAAGGGGATCAACCACATCCATCGATTGCGAAAATAGACCGCACCGCAAAAGGCGATGGCCATGACAGGCGAAAAATTCGAGAGATGCAGATTGAGCGTTGGCAGTACCCGGTACAGGGTGGCAAAGACTATGAGGGCGATCGCTGCAGCGCGCATGGTTCGGGTGACGGATGCTTAGCGGTAATTTTGCAAAAGCACAGGATTTTTCGCGACTCACCTTCCGGGTGGCATTTCCGTCGCTTGCTCTGCTTCACGGGCGAGAAGCCACAGGAAATCAGAGAGACGATTGACGTATTGGATCAGCAGGGGACGGACGGTTTTTCCATGAGCTGAAAGACCCACCAGCTGACGTTCGGCCCGACGGGCGGAGGTTCGCGCGAGATCCAGAGCAGCGGCATGAATATTGGCTCCCGGTGTGGCCCAGCCATCGAACTTGGGCTGGCGATTCTCGATCAAAGCCACTCCCGAATCGATCCGGGCCAGACTGGACTCGTCGATTTTAGCGAAATTCGAAGAGGCGTAACGGGCGGAATCGCCTTCCGCGCAACTGATCTCGCCCATCAACGCGACAAGATCCTTTTGCATCGATTCCAGGCCGCTTTTGTCCGTGCCGGCGGGGCGTGTTGCCTTGGCCAAACCGATGGCGGCATTCAATTCGTCCAATGCGCCCACGGCTTCGATTTGAGGATGATTTTTCGCGACCCGCTGGCCGTAGAGCAAACTCGTTGCACCATCATCGCCAGTTCGGGTGGCTATTGAGTGGATACGGCGCGGCGCGGACTCGGACATCTCAATCCTTTTTCAACGACTCGCGGGTGCGTTTCTTCAGGGCTTTCAGTTCCGGATCGATGGAAGCGAGCGTCTCCTTGTCCATGCGATCGATATAAAGCATGCCGTTCAGGTGATCCACTTCATGCTGGATACAGCGGGAAAGCAGGCCGGTGCACGTGAGCACGTGTGCATGGCCGTGGAGATCTTGAAATTTAACGGTGATCCGGTCCGGTCGCACGACGTCGCCGCGAATCTGGGGGAACGACAGACACCCTTCTTCGTAGACGGTTTCCGGCTCCGGCACGACGGTGACTTCGGGGTTGGCAATCGCGAGCGGCATGAACAATTCGAGCGGTGGTTTCGCTCCGTCGTATTCCCAGTCGAACTTGCTTTCGACCGGACGCAGGTCCACGACGCAAAGTTGAATCGCCTGTCCGATCTGCTGTGCCGCAAGACCGATGCCTTCCGCTTCGTGCATGGTTTCAACCATGTTTTCGGCAAGCTCCACCAGCGCTTTGTTAAACGCAGTGATTTTACCGCCCTTTTTGCGGAGAATCGATTCGTTGAATTGAACAATTTTAAGGACCATAGGTCTGCTCTAAGTGACAAACCCTATTATGCCCGCGGGTAAACGCGGCAAATAAATTTGTTTCCGCAAGTCAAACTGCTATGGCTCCTTCCATGTCGTCGTCCTCATCGTACTCCGGCTCCCGGTCTGTCCTGTGGCAGCTGTGGCTGGTGCTGGGGCTGGGCATGTTGGTAGTTGCCTGGCTGATGCCGGTCAACGTGAAGTCCCTCAATACCGCCCTATTGCGGGAGGCGGGCCGGGGCACTCCGACCGTTTCAAATTTCGGCAGCGATCTTTTGGATTTGGACAAACCTGGCCCGGCGGCGCTGGTTTTGGAAGCGGCGCGAAAGACCGGCGATTCGGGCGCGAAGACTTTGGGCAATAAATATGAAGCGTTTGCCCAAAATCATCGCGAGATGCTGCCTTGGGGCGGATGGGACGTCGCACTTGAGCCGCTTCTGGCCGGGCAAAACGCAGCGTCGCCCGCGGAGTCACAGCCGGTTTTAAAGTTCATGGTGACCCAGCAGGCGCGCGAAAATCTCCGCCACTATTTGTCGGTTTCGCGGCTTCCCGGAGTGCAAACGCTGTTGAAAACCGCGGAACTCACCACCACCGAGCGTTTCGTTCCCGCGAACCGCCCGGGAGGCCAGCCGTTGGAAGCGGTGATTTTGCTGACGGCTTATCTGTGGCAGACAGAACGTTTGTCCGCCTCCTTGCAGCGGGAGGTTCGGGGGCTGGCGGAATCCGCGGTCGCCACGGGAAAAATGGGTGAGCTGGAGGATTTTTATCTGGATATTCTCACGCTCGGGAAACGGCTGAACTGGGTTCAGCTCTCTGAAATTTTGCGCACCACGGGAAGTTTGGGTACCGTCGGCCAGTTTGCCCACCTCACGCGGGTGGCGCCGGAATATCTGGCGGTGATTTATACGTCAGCGCTGATCACAAAGTCGCCGGATGCCGTCGCTCACTACCTGATCGCTTTCGGCCAGCCCGGAGCCGAAAATCTTCAACTGGCGCTTTCCTACGGTCGCGGTGCGGTGGATCAGCTGATCCAGCGCCAGGTTCCGGTGACCCGCGTGTCGGGTCCGGAATTTGAAATGGGTGCGGCATTTTCCCTGCGCTATCCGGAACTTGCGCTGATCGTGAAATACGCCGCCTTTCTCGCGGGAATATTTCTGCTGCTGCGTTCGATCGACACCAAACTTTTCCGATCGGTGGAGACGAGCCTGCGGGGCGCTTTTCCGCGCATGGGCGGCGGGGTGATTGCGGCGATCCTCACATTCATCTTCTTTGTTTTTTCAGAACCCTTTCTCCTCAAGGCCGCACCGGTGTCGGATTATAAGATCAAGCTGGTCATTCCCGTGATCGGTTCGCTTGCCGCACCGGCCGCCGTCAACTCTTCAACCACATCACCCACCATGGACATCTCAACCATCCTCTCCATTACGATCTTTGCGTGTTTGCAGATCGGAATGTATGTCATCTGCCTCCTGAAGATTTCCGAGGTTGATCGCCAGCCCCTGGCTGCCGCAGGCAAGCTCCGCCTGGTGGAGAACGAGGAAAACCTTTTTGACGGTGGTCTGTATCTGGGCATTGCCGGCACGGCGACGGCGTTGGTCCTGCAAGTGCTCCACCTCATTGACGCCAACCTGCTGGCGGCGTACTCTTCCAACCTGTTCGGCATTGTTTGTGTGGCGCTCGTGAAAATCCGCCATGTGCGTCCCTACAAGCGCAAGCTCATCCTTGAGTCGGTGCAAACGGCCAAGGTTGCCTGAGCCCACGGCATCATGAACAAGACGCTGTTATTGATAATGTGCGACTTCATGTTGCTCAATCTCCTGGCGCTTACCCGCTGGGAGAAGGCGGAGCCGCAGCACACGCAGCTTGAGACGGCGGCACCGAAATCCGCAGTCAATGCGCCGGCGGTCAACGCCGACATGGTTGAGCTGATGCGGGTGTCGCTGGAGGATGAAAAAAAATCGCGCGAGGCGCTCGCTGCGCAACTTTCCTCCACCCAGGGATCGCTTTCCGAGCGGGAAAAAAATCTGAATGCGTTGCAGCAACAGAAGGGCCAGCTCGAAAACACACTGTCGGCCACCCAGGCCAGCACAAAGGAACTCGAACAGCGTTATGCCGCGACGGTGCAGGAAGCCTCCATGTCCAAGGAGGAACTGGCCAAGTTGCAGCGCGAACTGGAGGAACGACGGGCCGAAGCGGAACGGCAAAAGGCTGAACTCGCGCGCATGGAACGGCAGAATTCGGAGGCGATGCAGAACATCCAGAATCTTAATGTGAAGGTGCGTGTGGCCGAACAGGAGAAGGAACTCATCAGCCAGAATCTTACCGAGGCGAAGCAGCAGGTGGAAGTGGAGCGACTTGAGCGCTTCAAGGTCCAGGAACAAACCAATCAGCTCACCCAGGGCGTCGGCCAGCTGGCGGAGAAATCCGGCGAACTCAGCAAGGAAATCCGCGACAACCGGCCGATCAATACCAACGTCCTCTTCAGCGAGTTTCTCGCCAATCGGGTTGCCAGTAAAGTCACCGCCCGGCGTCCGGGCATATTCAGTCCCACAATCAAGGACAAGGATACCCAGACTATCTTGGTGAGTGATGGAAACGCCGTTTATGCCCTCATGCACGTGAGCGACACGCCGCTCAGCATCGGGGAAGTGGCGACGGATTACGACCAGGTGACGGGCGTGCTCAGTCATGGCTCAGCCAGTGTCCCGATTTCCCAACTGCAATTCCTTCGTCTGGATCCGCGGGTGGTGGTGGTGCCGATCGATCCTTCGCTTGCGACCCAATTGGGGGCGAAAATTTACCAGCTGGCGAAGGAACCGTTCAAATTCCCCGAAGCCGTGCTCGTGCGCGCCGATGATGGCCGTTACGGCGACACCCCGTTTCGGATCGATGCGTCCAATTCAAATTATGTGAAGCTCGACAACCGGATCGTGACCCGGCTTTTCGGCGAAATCGCGCCGAAGCGCGGCGATCTGGTTTTCAGCAAGACTGGCGAAATCATCGGCATCATGGTCAATAGCGACTATTGCGCGGTCCTCGGGAATTTCGCGCCCGTTTACACTCTTAAAACGGGCGATAATCCCGAGCCCAAGACGAGCGTGATTCTTTCGGACGTTTATACCCGCATTCAGAGACTGCCGGTTAAATTGCAGTAATCCCTGCCCGGCCAGCCGTCCCACGATGGCTGGCATTTTTTCAGGAACGAACGACGTTTCGGGTCACGGGAAAAATTGGTAGAGCCGGAAGGTGTCGGTTGGATTGCGTGGTACCTGGTGCACGAGCTCAACGGGCGCATGGGGAAAATCCAGCCAGGGATTGGCGGGATAAAGACTTCCTTCGTACAAAATGAAATAAGCTGATTTTTGCCGGTCTGTGATCCGCGCGATGTCAGTGCGGGCTGACTTGAGTTCATCGGGTCCGTAAATGACATAGGGAATAACGACGATTCTGGGATCGTAGAGTTCAGTGAACATGAGGCCGTACGCGCCCGGCCGGAGAAAGCGGTAAGTGAAAACCACGCAGGTCGAATGATGGATATCAGCGTAGTTCTGGAGGTATTCCCTCACCGGTCCGAATCCGCTTCCGCTCCACGGGCCGACAAAATACTGGTTGATTTCCCGTTCGGGAATCCGGGCCCGCAGCGGATCAGTTCCAATTTGCCAGCTGGTGCAGACCCAGCCCAGAAAGGGCAGCAGGGAGAGAGAAACAGCCATTGCAGGGCTTTTTGACGTGCTCGTGAGGCTTATTCCCATGGCGAGGAAAAGGCTCAGGCACACCTGGTCCGGTAGCAGATACCGGGCATAAGTGTTGTTATAGAGCGAAATGGTGACACCCAACGTTACCAGCCACGCCGCTCCCGCGCAGAAAGTAAGACGATCCTTTGCGCGAATCGCCAATCCGAGCGCTACGATGATCAACAGGAGAAAAGACCAGCCGCCATATCCCGAGTAGTAGTCGAACCACGTTTGCAGGCGTTCCTTCAGTGCAGGATGAAATTGAGCGGGATGGGCGCCCCCGTCGTGCTGAACAGCGAGATGGCGGGCATCTCGCGGTCGAGGCCGGAAATGGTGAAGGAGTT
>JBEHXD010000163.1:0-9794 GCA_048498875.1 Verrucomicrobiota bacterium | reverse complement strand
CCCTCACCTCGATGACGGCTTGAAGCCCGTGCAGCGACGGGTACTCCACACGTTGTGGGACATGGACGACGGCCGGTTCCACAAGGTCGCCAATGTGGTCGGCGCCACGATGAAGCTCCACCCGCACGGCGACGCTTCAATCGGTGCGGCGTTGGTGAACATCGCCCAGCGAGGCTGGTTGATCGAGCCCCAGGGAAATTTCGGCAATGTCTTTACCGGCGATGAAGCGGCCGCCCCCCGCTATATTGAAGCCCGCCTCACACCCTTCGCGCGCGAAGTCCTCTTTAATCCCAAGACCACCACCTGGCAGGCGAGCTACGACGGACGTACCAAGGAGCCGGTCACCCTTCCCGCCAAATTCCCGATCACCCTGCTCGAAGGAGCGGACGGCATCGCAGTCGGCCTCGCCACGAAGATTCTCCCGCATAATTTCAACGACCTCTGCCGGGCCGCGATCAACCACCTTCAGGGAAAAACCTTCCGGATCCTTCCCGACTTCCCGACCGGCGGCACCGCTGACTTCGCGGAATACAATGACGGCGAACGCGGCGGCAAGGTAAAGGTTCGAGCCCGCATCGAGGAGCGCTCGAAGTACCTGCTGGCCGTCACCGAACTTCCCTTCGGCACCACCACCGAATCCCTGATCGAATCCATCCTCGGCGCCAACGCCAAGGGGAAGATCAAGATCAAGCACGTTGACGACAACACCGCCGACAAGGTCGAGATTCTCATCCACCTGCCCCAGGGCGCCGATGCCGAAAAGGTCACCCAACAGCTGTACGTTTTCACGAACTGCCAGGTCCAGCTTTCCCCCGCCGCGTGCGTCATCGTCCGCAACGAGGAAACCGGCCAGGACAAACCGGAATTTCTCGGCGTTCGCGAAATCCTCAAACGTTCCGCCGACGCCACCAAGGCACTCCTCAAGCGCGAACTCGAGATCAAGCTGGGCGAGCTCGAGCAGCAATGGCACTGGGATTCCCTCGAACGCATTTTCATCGAGGAACGCATCTATCGGAACATCGAGAAGTCCAAGACCTGGGAAAGCGTCCTTGAGGAAATCCGCGCCGGGTTAAAGCCTTTCCTCAAGCAACTCCGCCGCGAGGTGACCGAGGACGACATCGTCCGTCTCACCGAAATCCGCATCAAACGCATTTCCGCCTACAACCGCTTCCAGGCCGACGAGGCGATCAAGAAGATCGAGGAAGGCATGAAGGAGACCAAGGGGCATCTGAAAAACCTCACTGCCTACGCGGTCGCCTGGTTCGAAATGCTCCAGGAAAAATACGGCAAGGGCGTCAAACGCCGTACGAGCTACGACGAGATCGAACAAATCGACGCGTCCGCCGTCGTTTCCGCCAATCAACGCCTCTACGTCAACCGTGAGGATGGCTTCATCGGTCTCAACTGGCGCCAGCACGAGTTCGTCACCGAGTGCACGATCCTCGACAGCGTGCTCACCATTATGGGCGATGCCTCGCTCAAGGTTTCCAAGGTCGCCGACAAGACTTTCATGGGCCGCGATATCCGGCACGTGGCGATCTGGCCCAAGGACGGTGACACGAATTTCTACACGATGGTCTATCGCGACGGCCCGGAAGGAAAGACCTACGCCAAGAAATTCCAAATCGGTGGGCTGAGTCGCGACAAGCTCTATCCCCTCGCGAAAACCGAAGGGTCCAAGCTCGTCTGGCTCCATGTCGCCGCATCGGAGAAAGCCATGCCCAAGTCCATGCATGTCACTCTCGACGGTCGCAGCGGGGCGCGCGTGCGCGAGATTGACTTCGACCTCACTCCCATCCCCGTGAGCACCCGCACGTCCAAGGGACTGCTCGTGACAAAATGGGCCGTCAAAGAGGTGAAACCCAACGACCTCGAGCTGAAGTAGGCCGGCCGACCCGTTCGCCGGTCAAATCCATTCACCTCAACACCGATCTCACCGGAGCGGAGTCGTGCGGCAAATCCGCCTCCCTTCCTTGCCACGGGAAATCTCCGGGCCTCCCCAGTCCGCAGGAGCATGCCTGTTATTTTCCCATCTGAGCCAGCTCTCCATTCGCCAATTTGAACTCGTCAAAGGACGTGCATTTTGTGGCCAGACATTGGTCAAATAGATTCCGGGCTCCCCCCCGGTCTCCCTGCAGAAGTCGAAGCGCGCCGGCATAATAAAAGGCTTCGCACTTCCGCCCCAAACCTCCCGCCGAATGGTCGTCGGAAGCCCGCGAGAGCAGCGTCGGTTCACTGATTTTCCCAATTAAAAAACTCGCGATGGATTTTTTCCAAGATTCACCCGAGCGATCGGCTGCGGTTATCACATCCATTGGATCGACGGTCAGCTTCAGTCTTTTCTGCAAAAGAAACTGCCAGAAATGCACCTCACAATTCGAATTGTCGGTATGCGGAATCGACCGCTGGAAATCCACCAGCGCTCCTTGAAAATCCGCCGTCGCGTAGCGGGCCACACCACGGATGCGGAGATTGAGATCGTCCGCGGGATTCAAATCCACGGCCGCCGTGTAATCCGCCATCGCCCCCTTTTGATCATGGAGCGCCAGTTTCGCGTCGGCCCGGGAGGTCAAAGCCAGATCGCTGGATGGTTTGATGCGCAGCGCCTCGTTGAAATCACGAATCGCCGCTTCCGGATCGTTCAGCTTCAGCCAGATGGTTCCCCGATCGTACCAGTGAAAATACGAGGAACCCAATGCAATCGCACGCGAAAGGTCGTCGATGGCTTTCCGGTATTCTTTTTTCAATTCCCACGCCTCCGCCCGCCGTGACCAGATAAAATCGTCATCGGGATCAATCTCGATCGCCTGGGAAAAATCAGCCAATGCCGCGTCGGCATCCTCCATCAACAGATGGACTTTCCCCCGGTCATACCGGTAAATCGCCGATGCCGGCTCCAGCTCGATCGCGCGATCCAGATCGGCGATCGCTTGCGGGTAACGCTTCAGTTCGCTTCTGAGGTCGGCCCGATGATCCCAGAGATAAGCATTGGCGGGTTCCAGCTTGATCGCCCGGGAAACATCGACGAGCGCTTCCACCAACGCACCCTTTTTTTGCAAGCAAAGCGATCGCATCGAGAGGGCCTTCGAGTGATTGGGAGACTGTTTAAGCACCTGCGTAAACGCCAGGATGGCCCCATCCCAGTCTTCCTTTTGATAGGCGATCCAGCCCACGGGAAACGAATTTGATCCAATTGAAGGATCGAGGCGGGCCGCCGCCTGAAAATCGACCAGGGCTACCTCCCAATCTTTTTTATCCTGTCGCGCGAGAGCCCGGCGATTGTAGGCGAAGGCCAGCCCGGGTTCGAGTGCAATGGCCGTGGTGGCGGCATCGATGGCCGCGTCCAATTCGTGATTGTCGCGCAGGGCCGAGCTGAGATTCGTCCAGTATCCGGCGTTCCTGGGTGCGAGCCTTACCGCATCGCGCAGCACCGTAACGGCATCACCGGCCCGGCCGTTCTGCTCAAGAAGCAGAAGCCCGAGATTATTTCTTGGCCTTGGATCCTTCGGATCGAGTTTGATGGCGTGAAAATACGACTGGATCGCTTCAGCGGTCTTACCTGGCATGCCCGTAAACAGGACGCCTTCGTTAAAATAGAGATTCTCCTGTTCCGGGTTTAAGACGATAGCTCTTTGATAAGCAGCCAGAGCTTCGGTTTGATCGGCTTTGTTTTTGACCAGCAAATTGCCCAGTGCTTCCCAACCGTTCGCGTCGGGTGCGATGCGCACGGCTGCACGAAGGTGCGCCAAAGCAGCTGCCCGGCTTCCTGGTTCGCGGCCGAGGACGACTCCGAGATTATGGTGTATTTCAGCGGACCCAGGGTTCAGCTTGAGTGCGGTTTCATATTCGGCGACAATTTCGACATCCCGCCGCAGTCGGTGATGATCCCAAAGCGTGGCGAGTCCGTTGTGGGCTTCGGCTGACCGGGGATTGAGCTTAACGGCTCGAAGATACTCCGTTTCCGCTTCGCTCACCCGGTTATCCAGCTGTGCAAGCGCTTGGGCCTTGAGGTAACATACCTCAGCCTGACCCACCCGATTGGGTGAAACGGCACAACCGGCGAGCAAGACGACTGCTGCCAGCAAGCCTGACCAAACGGGTTGCCATTTAAATTCGGTGGGGGAATGATTCACACGGAAAACGGAGTCTATTGCGGCTGAAACGGGACGATGATTCAAGCGTCCATCCGATGAAGAGAAATCGATCATTCGAGCGGAAAAGAATGCATCACGGAGAACACCGGCTTTGGACCACGCATCCCGCGCGAGATGAATGTAGAGCCAAAGGGCGGTTGAGTTTTGTACCGACATCTCTTTAGTCCGTTCATGTTCACGCGAATCCCACGGGTCGTGTTGGTAAGTATCCTGGCCTTAGGCTTGACGAGCCAGCTGACGCTCGCCATCGAGCCGACCAACCTTTCAGTGCACAAGCAGGAGCTGGCGAACTACGTCGGTTCCGGCGAATACGCCAAGGAAGTCGCCAATGTCGCGCTGGCCGCGAACAAATTTCTCGCCAAACGGATTCCGCAGGGCGCGAAACCGGGCAAAAAACTGGCCATCGTTTTCGATATCGATGAAACGATGCTCACCAATCTGAATCACATCGTTGCCAATGATTACGGCTACGTGCCCAAGGTCTGGAAGAAATGGGTCACCGATGGCCAGGCCCTGGCAATCATCCCGGTCCAAACCATCTACGATACGGCGGTGCGCGCCAAAATCGATATTTTCATCATCACGGGTCGGACTGAAAGCGAGAGCGTCGGGACCGAGAGAAACCTGAAACAAGTGGGTTACGATACCTGGACCCGGATCATCTACTATCCGGAAAATCCGGAACCGCCCCTCACCAACGCCGGATTCAAGACGGACACGCGCCGCAAACTCACCCAGGAAGGCTACACCATCATCGCCAATATCGGTGACCAGGCCAGCGATCTCGCCAACGGCTATGCCGAACGGACATTCAAGCTGCCGAATCCCTTTTATCTGGTGAAGTGAGGGCGGCACTGCGTTGCAATGGTAGGGCGCTTTATCCCTAAAGCGCCGAATGGTCGCTCGTGATGTCATTATCGAACACCACGATTCCCACGCTTATCCTAACGGCGGATTAAGGATAATCCCCCTACCTCCATACTCTCTAGAGTGCCTGGAAATTTCCCTGGCTGAGGGGGAAAATCGGATACCCCAGACGCTCGGAACTGACGCGTTCAAGTTCGAGCGCAACCGTGTAGTTGTGCGCCACAAACCGGAGAAATTCGCGGCGGGGAATACACAGGCAGCGGGTCCCATGCCCTGCGTTCACCTGCGCCGTGGCATTGCTATTCTGCAGCAGGCCGATTTCGCCAAAGAAATCGCCGTTCCGAAGATGGCCGCGCACCTTTCCCTTGTTCGATATCTTCGCCCCTCCCTCGAACATGATGAAAAAACTGTCGCTGTAGTAACCATTCTGGAGAATGACCTCGTTTTCCTTGTAATTGACGATCCGAGACAATTCCGCGCAGCGCTGGATCGCCTGGTGGTGCCAGTTTTCGCAAAGCTTGATGCGCGCAAGGAACGGCAGTTTCTGCACCTGACTGGTAACCGTCGGGGTCGAAATCTGCGAAATCACCAATTCATCGGCCACCGGTCGTTCCATGCGCAACAACAGCACGGGGGTCAGCGTGCGATAGAGGAAGTCGGGAAACTCGCGATCGGCGACGGAATGCAAGCCAACCAGCTCATCCTCGCAAAGCACCTGGACCAGAATGCGCCGGCCCGAGGGGAGCTTGCGGTATACGCCGACCTTTCCGGAAAGGATCAGCGAAACATGCGACGCCGGTGCACTGGCATCGTGCAACACCTTCCACGCGCCAAACAGGTGCGGCTTCAACGCCTTCGCAATGGCCCGATGACTGGGGGGCGGAAGCATGCGCAGCAAAGGAGAGCGCAACACCGCGCGCAGCTTGGCACTTTCATCGACGGGAATCCCCCCGCGTCCGAAAATGCGTTTGTACCAAAGTCGGAGCGCGTTCCGGTGGACCATGGCCCGATCCGTCGCGAAAAGATAAAACTCCGAGATGATGTAGATCACACCCAGCACCGCGAGTGATGCCACCACCGCAAAGGCCAGTTGCGGTCCCTGCGTTTTCCAGAAGGCGAGCGTCCACGGCGGAACATCGGTCAGAACTCCAAAGAAATAGCCGAGCACCAGGGTCCAGATCACCCCATAGACCGTTTCCACCCAGGTTGTGGGATTGCGCAGTCCGGCCAAAAGCAGCTTCCAGCGCGAACGCGGGGTGCGATTGGGTGGGAAAATGTAGTTGTATTCCGCGTCGCTCAACCGGTGCGAGGCCTGCACACGAATCATCTGGCTCACGCGCCCGCGAAAAATCGGCCGCAGCAAAACGAGCAAGGCGGCCAGCGGAAAGATGCTCCATTCCGGCCGATGCCAGGTCAGAAATCCGGTCGTCGCCGCCAATACCGCCAGCGGGGCCATCGCCACCAGCACCTGATCGGACGGAGGCAACATCCGGGAATCGCTCACTCCGATGAACCATCGTCTCAGCGCATAAACCTCACCTCCGCCCCCGCTCAGGAGCGATGCCGAAAAGGCCACTCCGGCCGCGGTCGCCACAATCATGATTCCGATGCTGGCCGCATAATCCAGCAAGGTGGTGGGCAACGCCGGTTTCAACGCGACCGTGCACCCGAGCCCCGCGATGAAAAGCAACCACAGCACGAAGCGAACGCGGGATGGTTTTACCCCCACCGCCCAGTTGATCGCGGGCACGGTTACCACGGTCTGGGCCGGCTCGACGATAATCTTCGCCCGAACGGCCTTGAGGATCAGCTCATAGAACTCGTGCAACGCCGGACAAATCCGGTCATTGATAATCCCCTCCAACACCTGGGGAACCGTGCGTGATTCATTGAAACGCGAAAGCACCTGCCATTGCTTTGGCGTGATCGCCAGATAGGTGCGTTCCGGGACATTTTTGACAATCAATACACCACCAAATGGCTTGGTTCGCTCCAGCTGCGACGCCAACTGCCAGGTCTTTGCCGTTAGGATTAGATTGATTTCCATGGTGCCCGATTAAATCAGAGCTTCGCCTTGAACTCGTTTCGAGCGGACTCGATCAGAGCCATCAGATCGGCCATCCGGAAGGGCTTGGCGAGAAATGAGAGGTCCTTCAGATCCGAAGGCCACCAGGAAACGTCCGCCAGATGCCCGCTCATCACGACGATCTTGGAGAACTTCAGACGGGCTTTGAGTTTTCGGGCCAGGGTCAATCCATCCATCCCAGGCATCAAAACGTCGGTCAGCACCAACAGGGGCTCGACCCGGTGGGTATCGATCGCCGCGAAGGCATCGGGACCATTTCCTGCCGTGACGACTTCCAATCCGCCCGTACCCAGGGCGGTGGCGATCAGCTCGTGCATGGGCTTGTCGTCGTCTACGACCAGCACCCAGTCACTTTCCGGCTGCAAGCCAGGGTTCGATTTATAGGATCCGCTCATAATGATTTAAGTGGCTGAACTAGATAAACGCCGAAGACACCCCACAGCATAAGCGGTGCGGTGTCATCCCTAAGATGGTTATCGGCCGGTTTTTCCAATTTCTTGAAAGAATCTTTACTTGGCGGGAGCCGGAGCGGAGGCGGCGGGGGTCGCCGTTTTCTCCGGGCTTTCGGGGTGGAAAGGCCACGTATGCAAACGCCATGAAACAATCGCGCCAATCGCGAGGAGGACAATGAGGGTGGTCCAGATCCGACGCTGTTTCGCCGCTTCCTTGTCCTCGTAGGGATCATCCAGGGAGCGTTTCGAACCGGGTGGCAGCACCGCGGTCTCCGTCAGCGCGGCCCCAAACGGAATATTCACCTTCACGCGTCCGTTGATCGCCCAGCCATTGGCATCGAGGATCGGTCCGAGCGTGCGTTGACGAAGCTTGAGCCAGGCGATGATCACCGAGGGTCCCGAGATCGCGAGCATGATCCCAATAACCACCAAGGGATATTGCCACGACTCCAATTTTGCCAAACCGGTGCCGACTGCCGCCAGCGCTCCGCCAATGGCGCCCACACCGACGCTGATCGCCGCGACTGCGCCAATATCGACTTTCTTCGGTTCCAGCGCCTTGGCTTTTTCGGCAGCGGCTTTTTCGGCCGCGGCTTTGTCGGCATTGGCCACGGCATTCGCCGCCGCGACCAAACGATCGTTGGCGGCTGCGTCGGCGGCGGCCGCGCGTTTCGCGATCATTTCGTCGATCATCCGGACGAATTTTTTATACGGCGACCAGAACGCCTGGCGCAGACTGATCGGATTATCCACCAGACTCGTAATCACCGCATCCCAGTCCCGGCCGTGCCGGTCATAGAAAACGCCGTGCCTTCCGACGAAAAGATAATCGCTGTCCCCTTGGGTAAAGCAGGCGGCAATCGTGCGGGCCGCCTCTCCTGCCCGCGTCAATGCACAGTAAGCGATGTAGGTTTTGCTCATCGCGGCCAGCGGATTCGGGCCGTCCACCCGGAAGCAAAGCTCGGTGCTTCGGCTGTCGAGAAAGAGTGTGCCGGCCTGGAATGTCGCCAACTTGTCCGGAGAATAGAAATCCGAGAAGTTGACAAAATTGTTGAGCAAAATCCGCATGTCGCGCGCGTAGTGCGCCAGGCGGTCGACATCGCTGATCGCCTTGAATTCCGGCTCCAGCGCCTTGTCCTGCACCACAAGCTGGGCGATTGCCTCGCGGCCTTTGCCGGCGAGGATTTCCTTCACCCGGGCCAGGCCAAGTTTTTCGACCGCCGACCCGGTCTTGCCGGTGAGCCACGCCTCGTAAGGCGCGAACATGGCGCTCAGGCCAGCCCACTCGGCTTCGGTGAGATTCGTCTTTCCCGCGCCAAGAACCGGCGCCACCGCGTTTTTGTGCAACGCCGCCAGCGCTCCCGCCCAGGCGGGATTCACCGCTTCCAACAGAGGCAGCGCCTTGCCCGCTTCGATTTTCGCCAGGGGAAACCCGGCCACTTCATTGGCCGTGATCGCCAGATCCTTGGCCGCGATGGCGAGATATTCGCTCTCCGCGCGGTTCAACGCCACGGTCGCGCGGTTGTCAAACGCCGCCAGCCGGCAGCGCCCGAAATAATCCTCCACCTTGGCTCGCACCGCACGCAACGCGGCACAGGCTCCCTCGGTCGCGTCGCCCAAAACGGCGATATCCTTCGAGGAGCTTTGCTGCACCCAGGTGACATAGGCGTTCAGGTCGGCAAAAAATGCATCCACTTTTTCCGCGGTCACCCCGACCGAGCCCGTGCGATCAGCCACTCCGCCCAAACAGGCGATGATGTCCTTGATGAGGGCCTGGGTCGACGCGTCCTCGGTCGCCTCGGGCGGAATCACCCCGTCCCCGTTCAAAGGGCTCGCCGCAAAAATCTTCGCGGTATCGGACGTGTCGTCGGCGGAAATGGAATCCCCGCCTTTCTTGCCGACATTCGCCAGAATCTGCCTGGCCGACGCCACCAGCACTTTTCCCTCCGGCGTGGAGTCGTCGATGGCGGAGAGTGGCAGGGAACCGCTCCCTTTTAACAGTTCGCCCGCGTCCTTGAGCCGTGAGGCCGCCCATTTTACGGCGGCCAGCAGCTCCGGCACCCGAATCCGGCCATCGCCATCCGAGTCGATCAAAGCGAGGGTCTTTTCATCGAGTTCGAGTCCTTTGACCGGACAACTGAGCGCAACCCACAACTTTTTATCGAGGTTCGCCAGGTTCAGCAAGTCCGCGCCCGATTCGAGCGCCACTTGATCGAGACCACCGGTCCGAAAGAA
>JBEHXD010000162.1:0-9823 GCA_048498875.1 Verrucomicrobiota bacterium | reverse complement strand
CCAATCTGGACCAGTCGCTGTTGCAGCGGAGTCCGGGCGGGCCTTTTCGCCTGTTTTTTCCGATGCAGGCGCCGCCGCAACCGGTACATGACATACGCACAAATCGCAACTTTCGCCACAAAGATGGCCGCGAGAATCGTCACGCGTTTCGCGTCAAAATCCGTGCTCAGGCCACCCAGGAAAATCACCACGCAAGAGCGCAACACATACACCGGCCAGCATATCCAGAAATAAGTTCGCAGTGGGACCCCCGAAACCGCCAGCAGGTAATTGCGCACGAAGTACGGCGGGCCGGGCACCAGCGCCATCATCAACGCCACCGATAAGCTCTCCCCTTCCGGCAGCTCGGGAAAATGTTTTTTATGTTTATGCAGCCAATGCTCCAGGCGTTTGCGCAAAACGCCTTGGCCGATCCAATGACTGCCGAGCAAATGCACTGCCGTGATCCCGGCCACGACCACCAAGCCCCACGGTCCTCCGAAAACCGCCCCCACGACCAGATAAACCAGACTGATCGAGAAGCCAAACAACGGCAGCGTCGCGGACAACAACACCAGCACGCCGCGATTAAGATGCTGCATCCAGTCACGCAAGCGCGGCCAGTCGACCGCGTTGTTCAGCAGCACGATCGCTGCAACCGCCAACACGACGGCCAGCACCACCAAGGGCCAGCGTCGTCCTTTGTTTTTATGCGCAACCTTTCTCACGGTTAATGGACCGCGCGCGGTCGTTTCGGTTCGCCTTCAATGCGATACCGCAGGAGGAAACACCCACCAGCAAATGAGGAACCGCTTTGGCGGAAAAGTGGTCTTTTCCAGCATACCCGCCCTATCCGTTTCTTCCCCGTGAATCACATTTTCACTCGTGGAAGGAATGGTCGACCGCGTGGATCTTCCATGAAACTTGCTTCGCATCCCCCGCACGAAACCACCGCCCCGCGCACTCCTGCCAACAAGAAGGCCCGACGACGCGGAGCCCTTCGGATCAGCACGCCGTGGATCATCGTCGGACTCCTGGGCCTCGGCCTGAGCGTTCTGATTTATCAGACGTCCGCCAGCATCGTGCGGAAACCCATTGAGAACGCGATCGCCGTCGGCGATCCCGTCTTCCGGGAATCAGTCGGACCTCTGCTGGGCGCCGAGTTTCTCCGCGGTAACACCGTTCAACCCTTGATCAATGGTGACCAGATTTTTCCCGCCATGCTCGATGCCATCCGGAAGGCGGAAAAATCCGTAAACCTCGAAACCTACATCTGGTCATCAGGCAAGATTGGCGACCAGTTTGTCGAGGCCCTGAGCGAACGCGCCAAAGCGGGCGTCAAAGTCCACGCCTTGGTCGACGGCGCCGGCGACTTCAAGCTGAAGCTCTCCGACATGGAGAAAATGAAATCATCGGGCGTTGAATTCGTCGTGTACGGCCGCGAGCACTGGTATCAACTGAAACCGAATATCAACCATCGCAGCCATCGGAAGCTGCTGATCGTCGACGGCAAGGTCGGTTTTACTGGTGGCGTGTGCATCGACGACACCTGGCTGGGCAATGCCGACCGTCCTGACTCCTGGCGCGATACGCAGGCCCGGGTGGAAGGCCCGGTGGTGCGACAGATGCAGGCGGTGTTTGCGGCCAACTGGCTCGAGACGACGTCACGATTGTTGCTGGGACCGGATTATTTTCCCGACACCGGGCGGCCCGGAGCGGCCTATGCCGATTGTTTTAAAAGCGGCCCGGATGAAAGTCCCGAGAACGCCCGCCTCTCGTACCTGCTGGCCATCGCCGGCGCGCGCAAATCCATCCTTCTATCGCACGCGTACTTTGTGCCTGACGACCTCGCGATCGAAATGTTGCTCCGCGCGCGCAAGCGTGGCGTCGAGATCGAAGTCATTGTGCCCCTCAAAAACGACTCCCGTTTCGGCCGGGCAGCGTCGCGCTCGCGCTGGGGAAAACTGCTCGATGCCGGGGTGCAGTTTTATCAATTCGAGCCCAGCCTCTATCACTGCAAGGTCATGATCGTGGACGACGTCTTCACCACCTTTGGCTCGGTCAATTTCGACAACCGTTCCTTCGCCATCAATGACGAGGTGAACATCAATGTGGTCGACGTGGACGTAGCCCACGCTTTTCTCAAATCCTTCAACGACGACAAAGCCCACTCAAAGCCGCTGACCTTGGAAGATTTCCAAAATCGCCCTTTCTATATCAAAATCGCCGATCACATCTGCGGATTATTCCGCTCACAGTTTTAAAGTTCGACCCGGAAATTCGTGCGCGAGAAACTGCTCAAAATCCTGAAGTCGTGGCGCACGTGGGTGATCGGAGTGCCCTTGATCGTGGGTTTTTATCTGCTCTCACGGTTTGTCAGCCTCGACGCCGTGCGCGCTTATGCGGAGAAATTAAATGATGGGGTCGCCTTTGCGCTGCTCACGATTCTGCCGCTGATGGGATTTCCCGTCACCGTTCTGCTCGTGGCCGCCGGGATCAAATTCGGCAAGGGCCTGGGCATGGGTTTGGTAGCCCTGTCCATTCTACTGCAGCTGCTCGCCAGCTACGGACTGGTGCATTGGCGCCGGAAATTTTTCGAAAGAAAATTCAAGGATGCCCGCGAAAAGATTCCCCCGGGAGCACACGGACCGGTGACACTCTTCACCCTGCTGCTGCCGGGCGTACCCTTCTTCGCCAAAAACTACCTGATTCCCATTCTGGGCGTCCCTCTGCGGACCTTTCTTCTCTGGGCGTGGCCCATTCACGTGGCGCGCGCGACGGTTTCCGTCGTATTTGGCGACGAAAGCGATCACCTTACTCCCGGACGGATAGCGGCGCTGGTGATTTACTTTGCGGCGACATTGTTTGCGTCGTGGTGGGCTTTTCGCCGGATCCAGGGGCAAGTTGCAAATCAGCCAAAAGCGGCAGGTGGTCGGAAGAAACCCGCGTAAGATCGGTCCGCGGCACCATCACCGATTTGGCGGCAAAGTGCGGGGTCAGGAAAATGTGGTCGATGCGCATAAACGGCCGGATCGAACTGAACGTGAGCAGCGTGCGATGGCCGGGGGTCACGATTTGCACGTCCTGCATCTTCGCCGCGATGCGGCGATAGGACGCGTTGCCGGGCGGCAGATTAAAGTCACCGCACAGAATCGCCGGTTCATCCGGCGGCAAGGCGCCCATCCACTCGGGACCGACCAGCGCGCGCACCTGCGCCGCCCGCTCCGCTATTCCGAGACCGAGATGGGTGGTAATGACGTTCACCGGTCGCCCCTCGATCAGGATGCGCGCCCAGAGCGCCGCCCGGGGTTCGCGGGAAATTTTATTTGGGTCTGCGGGCAGACGCGCCCGCTTGATCACTTCGACAGGCCACGGCGTGAGCAGCGCATGGCCGTAATGCTCCTGCCCGTGCGTGATCGTGGGACAAAACACGTGATTCAGGTTAAGCTGCTTTGCGATCAATTCGGCCTGATCCTCCGCACGGGAACGGCGGCGGCCGAGATCGATTTCCTGCAGGGCAATGATGTCCGGATCGTAGGCGTCGATCACCCGCGCCACCCGGCGCGGGGAAACCCGCCCGTCCGTGCCATTGCAGCCATGCACGTTGTAGGTCATGACGCGCAACTTCGGACGCTTGCGCGCCTGTGCGGTGGAATTTTTCGGTCCGGTGTCCCGGCCCAGATGCTGCAGCGCAGCCTGTCGCAACGCCGCGGGCCGGATGAATGCCTCGGTGCCGGCGGGCAACCGCGTGCGCATCGGCAACAGCACAAAACCCTGCGTCTCCTCCAGTCCCGGTCCGGCATGCGCGCCGCGTTCCGGCGCGAAACTCCACGGGCGGTCATTTACGCTCCAGCCGAGTAAAATCAGGTCGCCGCTGTTTTCATTTTCGCAAAACGTCACCAGATCGCGCGCGATTTCCTTTCGCATGGTTTCCTCGTGCGGCAGAAAGGCGGGAATCTCCTCCGGCACGCAGGTTTCACCTTGCGCATGAAACCAGGTGATCTTTCCCGTTTTCTTTTCCCGAAACAACACGCCGGGCACCTTGCCCTTCGTCACCAACCGCTGCGCGAGGGCAATGCTTTGTTCGTCGGACAGGGGCGTCGCAAAATACACGTGCCCCACCGGCCCCATCGCTGCGACGGTAAAGGTCGCCTGTTCCTCGACGGTGAGCGCATCCGCCGCCTCCCAATGCGACAGCCGCTTTTCCGTGCGGCGGCCGCCCGACAGCCACGAGGAATGATAGCGACTCTGCGAGCGCGGCCGCCACGCGGGATCGACCTTGCGCGCCGTATCATAGCAGTCGCGCACCACCCCCTCGATGCCACCGGGAAACTCCGCGTCAAACGGCCGTGACCGCTCCTGGCCGTGATCGGAAAACACCCATACGCTGTAGTCGCGGCGCGACGACCGGTGCGCGTCCCGGTAAAGCCCCTTGATCGCGCGATCGATGCCGCGCAGCGACCAATGGGCAAACAACGAACCCGGACCCCGCGCGTGCGACTGCTCGTCGTAGCCCAAAAAATTCACGTGCACGATCGGCAGCCCGCGGGCCACGTCGATTTTGGCGCCAATCGTGATCACCTCGCGCAGCCCCACGCTCACAAACACCCGCGACATCGCGAAAAACAATTCCACCCCGATCGGCTGGCCGCGACGGATGCCCGCGATCGCGTCCCACAGCGCGATCACCGACTCGATCACGAGCAATCCCGCGATGCGCAAACAGGCCCCGAGATGCATCAGGATAAACATCATCACTGCGGAGACTTTTCCTGAGCGCCACATGTCGCCCAGTCCATTGCTCGCCGCACAGAAATGACTTTCCGCCTGATCGGCTCCGCCGGTGTAAATGTTCGACCAGCTGCTACCGCCTTTCAGCAATCCTTCCGCCTTGGACGCGTACCCCGCTTCAAAATCCTTGGCCCAGGTCGGATAAAACATGCGGCCAAGTTTTTTTGTTTTCCGGTTGATGAAGGAAAACGCGGGCACGGCGCTGTGAATGCCATAAAACAATTCGGCCTGGACCGCGGGCGTCGTCGAGGGCAGCCCGGGATAAAACGTGTGTTTCTCGTAATGATTGCGCTCGATCAGCCGTTTGAGAAACGGCATGCGGCCTTTCGCCATCGCTTTTTCCAACTGGGACCGCGCCAGTCCATCGATCTGGATCAGGAGAATGCCGGGCTGTTCGGAGGTGCCTTCCGATGGAGTCAGGCCCAGGTGGCGGATGGCCCACTCGCTCCGGCTCAACCGGCGACGCAGACGATGGGCATAGGATTCGAGTTCGGCAAACATCGGAAAAATGTGAATCAGGAAGCCTTGGCGACCTTCACGTCACTAGTGCTAAGCGCGGTGATCACCGACTGCGCTTTTTGCGCCAGCAGGTTCCACTCGATCGTAACCCGGTCGAGCAACTTGCCGAGCGGAGTAACCTCCGTAAGCAATCGTTCCCGTCGCGTGGCCTTGCGGATCTTCTCATAAAATTCCACCGCCTGCTTCGCGCAATGTTCCTGGGAAAATTCCGCGGCGGTCGCTTGGGCGGCCTTCACCATTTTTTTCCGCAATGCCGGGGTCGCCTGCAACCGCGCCAGATGCTGGGCAAATTTTTTTACCGGAGTTCGCGCCGGCAGCAAAAATCCATTTTTCCCATTTTGCACCACCTCACGCACGCCCGACGCGTTGAGGGCCACTGCCGGCAGCCCCGCCGCCATTGCCTCTGCCAGCACCATGCCTTGTGTCTCGGTAAACGAAGCGAATGCAAACACATCCATTGCCCGGTAGGCATCGTGCAACGTCCGGCCCGTGTGTTTTCCCACGAGAATCAACTGGTCCGCCACCCCCTGCTCCGCGCAAATCTTTTTCATTTCCTCTTCCGAGGGGCCGCCGCCGACCACCAGAAAACGCGCCGACGGCGTTTGCTTTAAAAAGATCGCCACCGCGCGGGTGAGATAACCGAGGTTTTTCTCCGGTGCGAGACGTCCCACGTGGCCCACGACAAAGGTGTTCGCGGGGATTTTGAATTTCTTCCGAAACCGTGCGCCATTGCCCGAGGCAAACGATTTTACGTCGATGCCCGTGGGCACCACGGCGACCGGCGTCTTTACGCCGCGTTTCCGGATGAGTTTCGCGATGCTTTCGCTCGGCGCAATCACTCCGTCGCACAGATTCGCAAACTCCGTGGAAAGATTGATGGCAATTTCCTTCAGCGTCGGCGAATCGAACGGCACGTAGTGCGTGTAGTCCTCATAACGCGTGTGGTGCGTGAAGATCACCGGCACATTTTTATTGGCCCCCACCCGCAGCGCCGTGTCGCCGAGCAAAAACGGATGATGCGCATGGATGACGTCGGCATTGAATCCATCCAGCCGGTCGGAGAGCCCCGCCGCCAGGGGCAGACGCACGGAGAAATCGCTGCCGTTGAACTTTTGAATCGCGGGCACACGTTCGACCAGCGAAGCCGCGCGCTTCGGCAACGGCTTGCCTTCAAATTCGGGTGCCACCACCAGCACCTTGTGTTTAAGTTTGCGGTATTCCTCCGCAAACGTGCTGGTCGATCGGGCCACCCCGCCGACGTGCGGCAGGTAGGTATTGGTCATCATACAGATGTTCATGGACGGGCAGTAAGTTGAAATTGGTCGGCACCACTCTGGTTTTTCGCAGTGCGTTCCTGGGCGGCAAAACCGGGCAGCCGTACCTCGAGGCGGGGCGTCACACCGCGCCATTCGCCCTGCACCGACACACTGGGGCCAGCGCCGGTCGGAGCGATTCGCACCGTGACTTTACCCCACGGTGTCAGCGTCGGCCCAAAGGAGGCGCCGTGCTCCTGCCACCAGTTGGGGGCCACGCCTGAGGCGATGACGAGACGATCATCCTCCTCGCGAACGAAACAATTGCGGATCATCAAAGCCCACTCGGCCGCCGCCCAGATGTGTTGTCCGTCGCCCATGCACCCGCCACCCGTGCGAGGATGGATCGCTTCCGGCCACTGTCCGGTTGGCGACGCAAGATTCGCGACACAGGTAATCAGACTCAGCGCGTCATCCACCTGACCCGCGCGCAAACGGACCTGTGCAAGATGCAGGGTCAGGTAGGCGTTAACGCCCGAATGGATCATGTGCTGAAAAAATCCCCCGCCAAAACTGCTGTGCTTGATAAGATAGTCGGCGGTCTTGAGAATCCGCGGGTCGCCGGGCTTGAAAATCTGCAGCGGGTAATCCGCCACGATCGAACCGATCGCGCCGGAATCCATGCGGCGTTTGGGCGACGCGGGAATCGCGCCCGGAAAACGACGCTGCGGACCGCTCGGAAACGAGTGTTCGATGGTGCTGAGAAATTCGTCCGCCTCATGATCGTAACGCGCCGCGGCACCGGGATCGGTTTTTTCCAGCAGCAACGCGGCCGAACGCAGGCCGGCTACGCCCCAAAAATCGTCCCAATAATAAAAATCGTTCGGGCCAAGATGCTCCGCGCTAAATCCTGCCGGCAGCAGCCCCGCTTCCGGCCGGCCGGTGCCGCGCGGCAGGCGTTTTTGCCCAATCCACTTCGCCCCTTTCGCCACGGCGGACAGCCACGCATCGGGCAGCGTTTCTCCCGTGAGGGCGGCGAAGCGGTGATACATCCAGATCGCTTCGCCATTGGAATCCCACTCACCTTCCTGCGACAGGAAATAGCCGTCATGCCGCTGCCGCGGCGCAAATTCCTCGAGCGTACGGCGGGTGCGTTCGACCCCGCCGAGCGTCAGCAGCGCATTGAGCACGAAGGCCGCATCGCGAAACCAAAACCGCTTGTAGGTGTAGGGGCCGGGGTAGACTTCGGCCGGCGCATGCAACACCACGTTGGCGACCGCGAAATCATAGAGCTGTTGGATTTTCCCATTGCTGATCTGGAGCTCGGCCAGCGGCGCCATCGCCTCGCTCCAGGAAGCAGTCGCGGAAAACACCGGGCGCTGTTTGGGTTTTAGTTCGTTGTAGATTGGCACGCGGATTTCGAGGGGACGCGCCGCGACGTTGCCCGCGTGGAAAAGCGCCGCGGCCGTCGCCATGCCCACCGGACAGCTCACCTCACGCGGTGTATTGGTTTCCAACAGGCGCTGGGCCACGTCGCCTTCACTGTACTGCGACAGAATCTGACGCGCCGGCGAACGATCGAAGATCACGGGATGATGACCGTTGACCACCCAGCCCGGATTGGCGGAATCGACGGCCACCTTGTCGACAAAGCTGATTCCCTCCGGGTTGTAAGGCCGCAAGACTACTGCCACAAAACCCTCGCGGGCCTCCGGTGCGCGTACCGTCACGCAGCAGTGCGGTTCGCCCGACTCAAGCCGCAGCCGGAGTTCGCTTTCGAGTTTGATCGCCGGCCACTCCGCAGTGGAGCGCACGATGATTTCATTGCCGGTGGAAAGCACCTGGGAGAAATTCTCCAATTTTGACGGCAGCAGCGTCGGTCCTTGCGCGGGCACAAACCAAAAATCCAGCGACCAGCCGTCGAAAAGCGGAGTTACCAATCCCCGGGGATCCACGATCGGATAATAAGGCACATCCGGTACGCCCACCGCCGTCCAATTGCGGTGGGTCAGGTTGATGTGGCTGAAAGAAAACGCCCGCGGAATGAAGGATTCGTCGCCCGGGTTGAACTGGCGTTCCACCCAGTACGGCCACACCCAGTCGAGGTTGTTCTGAATCGCCTTGGTGTTCACCAAGCCCCGCGCATGAAACAGCATGCCGGCCCGCAATAATTCAATGGGTTCGCCGACCTCCGAAGGTTGGGCAAAATTCCTCATTTTCGCGAGCAGCGCGACCGGGTCCAGAAAGCCATAAGCCCGCGCCGCCCGCGTGATCAAAAAGCGGGTCGGCAAGAGGTTAAGGCCAAAGGAGAGGAAAGAGTTTCGTCCCACCAAGGGTAGACCGATCCGGCACCAAAAAGTGCGGCTGAATTCAGCCGTTGGGGCGCCTCTTATTCGCAACAATCAGGCGACAATTATGACCCGGTTTTAGTTAAAATTCCGGGAATTCGAGAAGCCATTCTCCGCCTCACGCGTCATGGGGGTGACATGCTGCCCAACCACCAAGCGACCCACCCCTCTGTTCAATCAAACACCCATCCGGAACAGCCTCGATCAAAGGCCGCCTGCACCGCCGCAAAAGGATCCCGCCACCTGTTGGCGATCGGCCTTTTCGCCAGTAGCCTGATCCTGGTGGAATCGGGCTGCATGAGGGTGGCTACCGCGCCGGCCCGGGCGGAGCGGCGCGAACAGGCCGAATCCGCTTTCGGCCGGCTGGCCGAACTAAGCCCGGACCAGATTGCGCGTTTTCTGGATCAACGGATGGCCGCCCAGCTGACGCTGAACGACAATCAGCAAATCCGCGTGGACGCGATCAATCTGGACCATGCGCATGAATTACACGCCATCGCCACCTCGACCGACAGCATCCGCACTAAGGTCCGCGCGTTGCGCAAGCAAAACGACGACCATGAAGCCGAGCTCAAGGAAGTGCTCACCGCCGAGCAGTTCACCCGCTTTCTCGCGATGAAGGAGGAGATGCGCGACGCCCTGAAACAACTCCAGGCCGAAAAGTAGTCGGTTACATTCGCAAACCGTGCGGGATTTTCGTCGCAGGAATATTGCCGCACCGGTAGTCACCCAATCGTGAAAGATTTCCCGCACGCAGTGGGTTGGAGCCTGATCACTTTCGTCACCTCATTTGCGCTCAGCGCCGGCGGAGTGTTCGCGACCTCAATCGATTCTGTCCCTCCGGCTGCGGAAATCGCAGCCGCTCCCGCACGCTACACCTACACCATGGTGAACGCGTGGCCGCACGATCCCGGCGCCTTCACGCAAGGCTTG
>JBEHXD010000161.1:0-9824 GCA_048498875.1 Verrucomicrobiota bacterium | reverse complement strand
TGCCCCCGCAACACCACGATGGTGTCTCCGATTTCCACCCGGAGGAAATCGGGCTCGGAGTATTGCCAGCGGGCGACGACATAGAGCGACCAGGGAAAATTCCGCCAATCCTCTTTGCCGTCGTCGAAGGTGATGTGACTCGGATCAGTGACGGTATCGAAATACTGCCGCGCCTTACGTTGCACTGGTTTGTCGTTCATAAGCTATTCCTCTGGCTTTGGCCCGCGCGCCGGCTGCGCTGGTGGAAGTTCATGGCCTGCCACGCAGCCCGCATCGTCGCACCCATCGAACGGATCGGCCGCGGGATATGCCGCTCGCCCATGACGATGCGGTGGCGCGCAGTGAACTCCGTCGCCAACTCGCGGCCCGGATCAGGTGTGGCAAGGCGACGGATGATCTTGTCCTTGTCCGCGAGGTAAATCGCGTGCGCGCCCCGGTATCGCGTGTTGCCCACGTAAAATTGCCGTCGCGCCAATGCCGCCACGGCGACCTCACCGAGCACGAGCAGGGATTCCTCTGATGTGCTGCCTTGTGAGCGATACGTGGTAAGCGCGTGGCCATAGGTCCAAGCGGCGAAATCGCGCGGTAGTTCGTGGCCGTCCGTGAGCACAATCCGGTCGCCGATGGGATCGACCGAGGCGACTTCCTTGAAATCTCCGTTCGCGAAGCCTTCCCGATCTTCCCGGCCGCGGATGAGCAACGTCTCGCCGACCGAAACCGGCAGGGTTTGCAGCCGCCCCACATCGAACGCGGCCCGCTGACGGCGGGTGATCTTGAATTCCTTGCCGCTCCCGGCACGCACCCAGATTCCGTCCTCCACGGCACGGACGACTTCGGCGGCAACCCCCCGTTTGAAATCCCTCGTGTCTCGGGCGAAGAGCAGACGGTCACCGGGGCGATACTGGTGCCAGTGCACCTTTTGCTCGTCCGTCCAGTTGAGCGGCTTCACCGCCTGGCGAACAACTTCTTCAGCCCCGAGCAGACCCGCCGCCCGCAACGCTGGGCGAACGTGGGCGTTGAATCGCTCGATCTCGTCCCAGAAGGGAATCACGACGAGCGTGCCGATTCCGCTGCGCCGATTGCGCACGTAGTGTTCGGCCGCAGCGGCGAACATCGCATCGTCGTTGTCGATGGCCCGGATCAAACCTCGGCGGTCCGCAAAACAGAAGGCCTCCACGAACGAGCCCGAGGCGAGCAATCGGCTGAAACGACGATCCCCTTCGTTCCGTTGGCGCAGCACTTCGGACAGACGCACGACGGGAGTTCCGGAAAACGTCAGCACGTTCCGAAGGGCATCCCCACGCTGGACGCTGTAGTGCTGCTTGGTGTCCCCCACGAGAAGCAGACGGGCATCCACCGCGTGGGCCAAAGTCGTCAGTCGGTCCAGTTGCTCGGTTGACAGCAGGCCCGCTTCGTCGACCAGGACGACCCGACCGGCCGCACTCCGCTGCAAGGGTTCGCTCACGAGAAACCGTTGCACCGTGTCGGCGCCCTCGAACCCGGCTTCGGTGATCGCGTCGCGGGCGCGCGTCGTTGGCGCGAGGGGAAGGAAGGGTGACCCGCCTGACGCGCGATGCGCCGCCTCGATGGCACTGAGTACCGTCGTCTTCCCAGTGCCGGCGTCGCCAATCAGAACGCTCAGAAAATCGCGGCTCGCGAGCAGGTCGGTCGCCGCGCGACGCTGACCGGTGGTCAGCCGCGCGGGCAGCGTGCTGGCATCGCCAAGCGGGAAACGTCGATTGCGGCCCGCTTTCACCCTCTCGATGGTCGCGGTTTCCTCCTGTCGAATACCCCGCAGCGTCATTTCCCCGTCTTTGCGGATAACATCGGCGTGGCCTTCCAATGCCTCCCGCAGCTCTCGCCAACGGAAGAAGTCCGGATGGAGTTCGAGGGCGGCCTTCAGCACCTCGCCCTCGCGAACCACGCTGTTGCGCTCGTAGACGTGGCGAAATGCGGCATCGAGCACGGAGCGCACAAGGCCATGAGAATGTTGCTGGCGCGGAGCGGCGCTCCGCGCGTCGCGAACAAGCTCGTCGAGCGTCTTCCGTTCGTCGGCATTCAATTCCGCGCGCTGGCGCGCCCGGACCTCCGGCGTGCTGATTTCCGTGAGCTTGTCGGCGCGTGATCCCCGCACCAACACCTCGATCTCGCGCTTCGATGGCTTGCGATTGTGCTCCGCCTCGAACTCCTCCGCCAACTGCTGCACATGCCGGGCACGCTTCGAGAAACGTTCGCGAAGGTGCTCGACGCCGCGAATCGAAAAGCCCTTGGAATTCATCTCATAGGGCTCGTAGCCGAGCGACCGCAGTCGGCTCGCCAGTTCGCGGTAGAGCACCTGACGCACGTAGCCGGACGCCCGCATCATTTCCGCCGGCTGCAACGCCATCCATTCATTCCGCTCACGATCCCAAGTGGCATTCGCCAGCACGGCGTGCGCATGGAGCTG
This sequence comes from Verrucomicrobiota bacterium, assembly GCA_048498875.1. Lineage (GTDB taxonomy): Bacteria > Verrucomicrobiota > Verrucomicrobiia > Opitutales > Opitutaceae > Lacunisphaera. The sequence continues at coordinate 7,378 of JBEHXD010000161.1, read as the reverse complement.
CGGATCGAGGTCCCGGCTGGCATCGTGCAGGAAAAGCGCGCCGACCACGTTGCCGGTGAGGCGAAACCTTTCCGTGAACGCGGCCTCACCCCGGCGCTCGCGCACCGCGGCGAAGCGCTCCATTTCCTCGAACGCCACCCTCACCGAGGCGACAAACGCCTCGCGGATGCGTTCATCGCCACCGACGAGAGCGAGCACACTAACGTCCTTCGGCGCGGACAACTGAATGTCGAAAAATGCCACCCGATCCTTCACCAGCCGTTGGGTCAATGGCTCCCCGGTTATGGGATGACGGTTTAGGCGCAGCGCTTCGAATGCCGGTTCCGTCACCGTCCCGACCAAGCCTAGTGCAGGCGCGGCCTGTCCGATCCACTCTCCCTGCACAGCCTTCTCTCCTTCCGACCAATAATCGTTTTTCCGAAGATGATGGGAGAGATAAGTCGCGCCGTTGCGAATGACACCTACCGTGATCATGCCCCAAGTCCGAACGAGTGAGCGACAAGCTCAATGGGGCGCGCCTCCCGGTTCTGGGGTAGAACGTCTACCGTGGATACGGTAGTCCAACGGTCGTAATTCGGGCGTCCGATGCTACGAAGCGCCGTCAGGGTCGACTTGAATCAGTGGTACTTGTTTGGCCCCAGACGCAATACCCTAACGAGTTCGTTGGGTTTGGAGTTCGGGCCGGAGTGCTTTTTCGAGAGCGGACGCCCGACTACCCTTTTTTCGGTAGGTGCGCCCCCTCGCGGTTTTCATGGGACGGGCTTTCTCTGCGCAACGTAACCCATGAAACACCTGCCCGCACCCGACGTTTTCCTGCGTGCCTGGCTGCACGATCCCCGCACGCCCGCCGTGATATCTTTCGCGCTTTGCGCCGCGTTTCTCGGTGTCGCGGGCTGGCTGATTCAACGAAATCTCCGGCACAACGAACCGGGTTTGCGCGCACCGGCCGCCCTCCCGTTCGCGTTGATCGTCGCCGGCACAGGCCTCTTCGGCACGACGATGCTCGCCTATCCGTGGAATTGGATCGTCGGAGCGCTCATCTTTGCGCTCGCTTCTTCGCTCTTCTATTTCGCGGATCATCGTCGCTTCGTGCGCGACCCGCAGGGGCACGTCGTCGCCGACCGATGGAGAATCGTCCTGACCTTCGCTCGTTTCAGCTGGACCCGCGACAAGGCGAACCGGCATTTCTTCTTTTCCGGTGATACGGGCGCGGGCAAGACGAGCGGGATGAACGGGCTCCTCGCGTCGCTCGTGAAGCGCAACCCAACGCTCGGCGGCGTCGTGATGGCGAACAAGGGTGACGAATGGTTCTATCTGGAATGGCTCGCCAAGAAGCACGGACGCGAGAAGGACATCGTGCATCTCCGGCCGCGTTTGGTGGGCGAAGGCTCGGTGAGCCCCCACCGGCTGAACGTCACGGGCGACGCCCGGTTGCCATTCACAACGCGTGCCCGCATCCTGGTCGATACGGCGGCGGCGTTGAATCCGAAGGACGAAAAGAGTTTCTTCAAGGTCAAGGGCGCCGGCCACATCAGCCGGGCCTTCGAGCTTTTGTCCGACATCGGCCGTCCGGTGACCGCCACCAACGCCTACAAGATTCTCACGTCGGAGACCGAGTTGAAACTTGCGCTCGAGGATTTGACCAAACTCGACACGACCGAGCGCCGCATCCAGCTCGCGGAAATCTTCGACCAGACCTACATCAAGCACGACGCCAAGGAGCAACGCGCCGGTGAAATCGGCACCTCGCAAAACTATCTCGAATACCTCGGGACGCCCGAGATCGCCGAAATCTTCAGCTCCGACCAACCCGACACCTGTTCAATTGCTGACGTGGATAAGGGGAAGATATTCTGCATCGACGTGCCGCAAGACTACACGACGGAACGCCAGTATGTCTTCACCGTCGTCAAACTGCTGCTCTACCGGCACGCGTTGCGGCGCTACGCGCTCCCTCCCTGGCAAAAGTATGCGTTGAACCAGCTGGTCTACGTCGGCGATGAATTTCAAAACGCGATCACTGCCAGCCACGACGGCACGAGCGACTTCAACGTCATCGACCGCCTGCGGGACTGCATGCTGATGCTGGTGGTTTCGGCCCAGGCTTTCGAATCGTTAATCCCTCCCCAAACCAAGGAGCAGGCCGAAGTCTTGGCGCTGAATTTGAAGAATCTCGTCATGTATCGCGCCGCGTCGGAGGTTGACGCACTCCGCTGCGCCAACGCCATCGGGAAGCACTTCGTGGAACGCTCCACGCGCACGGTACATCTCGATCATACCTCCCACACCTACCAGCGCTCAGAGGAGTATCGGATTAAACCTCACGAGTTCCGCAGCCTTCCCGATCACACCGCCGTCGTGCGCCATTGCACCAACGGCTTCAAAAAAGTCTGTCTTCGTCCCGCTTAACGGTCATCCTCAATAGCGACGCCCATGAATCCTGAGAAGAATCCTGAACTTACCGTCCAAGCCTTAGTGGCGCTTCGGCAGGAAGGTGATGCGTTGCGCGCCATCACTGACCGGCTTCGAGTGAAGGAAATGGGGCCCGCCGACCACATTCGAACCAAGCACGAGGTGAAAGCGTTCCTTGAATCCGGCTCCGAAACGTTAGCGGCGACATTGGTCAAACGCTCGGCCGAACGACGCCAGGTCGGTCGAAAGTTGGCCGAGGATATTGCGTTGAAACGTGGGCAGAAAATAAATCCGTGATTCGGCTATGCAGTAAAGCTGCGGAATCGACATGGGCGGATTGATTTGCGCCCTAGATCGGTCGCGTAGAATGGGCTGATTAAGGCGCGACTACTCTAGAAAGGAAGCGGATCAAGCGTTGATCGCCCTCTGCGCAGCGCTTCCTCAGCATGGAGAACATAGGTGCGCGCAGGAAATCCCTTCCACTCATCTCCATCCCCACAAGATCAGAAATGTAGCGAGTGAGTCCCTCTACGAGAACTGCCTCGGTCACTGGGTTCGTCTGAATCTCTTTCTTCCACCACACCGCCAATGGTCGCAGCCATTCAATGTAGTGTGGATCAAGAATATCTCTGCTATATCTCTCACGAATACTAAATACTTGGTCCCAAGTTTCGCACTCCGGCGAAGCGGGAAGGAGATCCACAACCCACCTGGTTTTTCGCCCGTCATCCGCCGCGAAAGGCTCGCTGGCATCGAGGCTTATCGAAACCGAAATCTGAGAATACGGGTAGAAAGCGCGCCGCCGTGCCCCATCTTGCGCGACGAGAATGTTCGCAGCATGCTTATAGCGTTGATTGCACTTCGACCCCATCGGAACGAGATTCCGCAGGTTTGCTGCCGCAAATGGGTAATGACTTTCGGCGAGATAGTGATCGTCATCTTCACGTGGTGCACCCGGTGCGTCAAAAAACTCGCAACCGCAAAACGGGCACACGTGCTGGTTTGTTCGTTCCCAAACGATCTTGTAGTGCTGATCTCTGATTCCCAATGCGGTCAGCAACCCGAAACAAAAACCAAACAAATCTCGAGCAGGCGCGCGGATTTCTTCGGGAAGGGCCGAAATAGCCTCACAATCACTTGCGCACGAGAGCAGGTTCACGAAATCGTTTTGTTGTGTCAGCGCTGATAGCACGCGATTCCGATCGCCCACATTGAGCCCATCCAATGCGGTCGCATATGTTTGCAAGCGATCACGAAGCCCATGCCGGGAACGCAGGCGTGCGCGTTGCGGCTCTGGAATGATTTGTGGCCAGTTTACTGCCGCGACGCCTCCTGCGATTTGCGCGTGCACCTCGCGCACCATTGCATCGAGGCAAACGTGAAGCCAATTGTCAGCAGTGGCTTCGGCTGGATATCCGTGAAGCACTGCTAACCTTTCTTTGGGGTTAAGTTTTCTGCGCGATCAGCTAGGAACGCCTTCTCGACAGAGTTGCCAAGCCCATCCATCCCGCTTCGAATTTCAGCCGGATCGTTGCTTTTCATTAGCTTCTCGATCTCTTGGCGCGACACTTTCGAGATCGGCGGCCGTACGCCAAAGCAATCATCAAGAATGCTATCAAAGGTCGTTCCGAAAGTTTCGATTTCAGGTCTACGAGCCTCGATTTTCCCACTTTGGCCTTTGCGGAAAATAAGGACGCTCTCCCGCTTCATGTCGGAAGGAACAAACGGAGCATGAGTCGTCAGCAGGCACTCTTGCTGTGCAACGGTGGATTTCCCTCCACGATGACCGTTGTCAGTAGGCAGATCGAGTAACTGCGAAATGAACTCCACTCTCCATCTGGGATTAAAGTGAGACTCCGGTTCATCCAGGAGAAAAAGCACGTTGGCGAACGAAGTCATTGCCATCGTGCCTAGTATTTGAGCCAGCTGATGCTCGCCGTCCGACAACGAGACATAGTCGACGGGATTGCCCGGAGTTCGGGGTGAAAAACAAACCCGTTCAAATCGGAAGACTTTTTCCTCGTCCTGAGGCTCTGCCATGCGCGAGGCAAATCGCCGGGTCTTTGTTTCGCGTTTGAACCGGTCCCTCGTTTGCTTTGGTATAGCGAGATCGTTCAGCATCGAAAATTTGTGGAAGCTTGAGTAAAGCTGCAACGCGTCCGTCCAAAATGCCCGGAACGCTTCCCGCACTGCATCGTCGATAAAGAAATCGAAAGTGTACGTCTCTGTCTTCGGGTCGTAATCGTGGCAGGTTGCGCAACGCGCCAATGAATCGAGATACGACTCGAGTTCCTCCGTAATTTGAATGGCCTTACGCTTGCTGCCAACGACCTTGGTTTTGGGATAATTGGGATGCGCCAATTGAACAATGCACCGAAAAGAATGCAGATCGGTAACCGGAGCGATATTTAGCAGAGCCTTCCGGATGTCTTTCTTGCCGACCAACAAATTGGCGGTGAGTACTTCAAGATGAGTGCCATAATCAATTAGCATCAACCTGGTATCCGGAACGCCGCTGTCCTCGGGCCGCCGGCGCAGCGCAGCTTCGCCCACATCTCTTGCGTAGCCACTGCGGCTAATCAGAAAAGGGAGACTCAGGGTTTCGTTCCCTCCAGAGGTGTAGGCCACAATTTTTTGAGGAAGCAACCCCCGCGTATTGGGATCGGAGATGTCGCATGCGGTCCACTCGGTCCCACGGTGATCACCTTTCTCAATGCGAATCTCGGTTTTCTGCCCAGGCACTACCTTGCGTGACAATCTAACGCGGTCGGTGGTTGGTTTTCGGCCAACGCAGACGAAGTACTCGACCTCAAACTGCAGGTCCGGGTTACTTGCAATTCGTTCTTCCGCTGGCGAGCATGTGTGCCACGCAAGTTGAAATATCTCGGCCAGCACCTGCAGAAGCTGTGACTTACCCGTGCCATTTGGACCTATCAAACAAAGCGGGTGGAATTCGGCTGCATCATCGGATTCAGCATGAAGGTTTAGGCTGAATCCATCGAGCAGGCCTCCGCATGATTCGGCCGAAATGATATTTACTCGAAGTAATTTCATGGGCTGATCTTTTTGAACCGAATCTGTCGATGCGTCTTCTGAAAATCCTGAACTATGATTGGTTTCGGGGCCTCAAGTAGCTTGAAGAGTTCGACTCGTAGCACCTCATACTCGACGGCGGCTTTTTTTCGAAGATCGTCAAAAGTGAATCCGCTGGCAGGCAAGGCCAAGACCGCCGCATGTACTACCTCCGAAGGGGACTGAGGCTTGGCTCTCTCTCGTTTTGTTCTCATAGGCGGAGGCTGATGATCGACACGTTGAATGATCTCTAATGCGGGCTGATCCGATTTAGATTGAGGAACAAGCTCGCCGAGGAATGCCCGTTGCAGAATCGCCTGTTCGACTCTTTCCAAGTCCGTCTGCGCACTCCGGTGTGCTTCCGAAGCGGCGCCTAATTGTTGCATCGCCTTGTTCAGCCGTAGCACGATTTCGTTCTGCTCTGCGAGTGATGGAACCGGCAGTTCGAGTTCTCGAATTGCAGCGAGTCCGATTCCCGGCCTACCTTGACCAGTCGCAGACTTCTTTAGAATTTCTCGTCCTCCAGCGTCGGCTAATAGCCAAAAGTGTAGATATTCAGAATTGAGTTCCTTTGTTGGCCGCACGAGCGCTAGATGCTGGCTGACGTACGCCTCTCTTGGAGATCGATCTACGCGGGCGGCTCGTCCGACATTTCCGCCAGTAATGGTGACTAGAACATCGTCCTTACGGACGCGAGTTCGAGTTCCCTCCGCACCTTTTGGAGGCTGCACGTGGGCGAGGTTTTCCCAAGCCATTACATCTTCACTGATATCCTGAGATCGAATGAAATACGCCCCAGTCTTCGCGTAATATTCCGCCCATCCTCTCGATCCGCTCGTTACGAATTCCACAAGCTCTGAGAGGGTTCTTTTCGGGTACGGCTCCGATTTCGTTTTGGATTTGCGTCGGTCTGCGGTGAGGTCGCCGTTGAAGGCGCTGGCGAACAAGGATTGTTTGGACTGCGCAAGCTGTTCCGGCACGTTAGCCAGGTGTTTGCGAGCCGCAGCTTGTTGCACCTGAAGCTCTCCTAACCGTCCCAAAATTCGTAGCTGCTCTTCAGGTGGAGGAACTCGGATCGGAACCTTCTCGCGCAAGGTGGCCGGAGAAATGCTCGATTGGTTTATGTGCTGTTTACAGTGGAAAGCGAAATAGCCCGAGCGACAGAGAAAGTGCAGCTGCTTCGCAAAAAATTCTGGCGACAACCCCTTTTTCAACCTCAGTCGAGTCATGTGATTCGAGAACGCCCAATCAGCAGCGTCTCGCACAACACCTGTTTTTCCGACCCAGATGGTGCTGCTTGTGTTCGTGAAAAGAATGTCGCCTTCGACTAACCGGAGCTCCCCTGTTGCGGGATCCACGAATCGGACGTCATCAAGAGTAACCTCTCCTTGCGGAGTCACGTTCATCGGGCGCAAATGAGGAATGCCGACGCCATCCATGTTGTGTTTACCGCATGCGAATCCACTCCTCAATTCGGCGACGATCTGCCCGACGGAAACTTCGCACCATCCCGCTGGCAAGGGGTGCGTCTTAAACGGATAGCGCTCTTTCAACAGCTCATTCATTTGGAAAGGCTGTCTTCCAAGGCGCTAATCTCGTCCAACGCCGCGCGAAGGCTTACGACTACTCCCGCCAAAAGTTTTTCCGGCCGTTGCGCTTTCGGGCGCACGTCTACGCTATGTTGAGACTCCCAACTAAGATCGAGGTGGTCGCCCCGCTCTCTTATCTCCGCTCGGGTGAATACCCGAAAGCGATCCGACGACTGGCGGGGGCCGCTCCCAGTGGGATCGCTGCCGAAGGCTGTTTCGAATTCGGAGAGATATTGGCGGGTAAACGGGGTGCGCTTCCCAAAAGCGGGCATGTCTGATCTTAGATCGTATCGCCGCAGCGCCGC
>JBEHXD010000160.1:0-9856 GCA_048498875.1 Verrucomicrobiota bacterium | reverse complement strand
TCAGAAATGGCTCCACGGGCGCGTTCAGCCATTTCTGACCGGCGTCAGCAGCTGGACCGCACCGGGGAGAAAAAAAAGTCCGGCGCATCCGGCCCACAACCAACGGCGGCTGGGCGAATCGATGGCACTCACGGTAATCAAAAGTGAAAGCGAAAGTCCGTCGAACAGATTAAACCAGCGCAGCTGAAAGCAGGCGAATACGAGGGATACCGCCACGGGTCCCAGTCCGAAGGCCAGCGCCCTCCGCGCTTCCGCCGTGGTCTGGCGGCGGGTAATCAGCCAAAGCACCGGCGCCAGCAACAGGATTGGCAGGCACGCCGCGACCACCGCTCCGGTGAATCCATCGTGCGTCATCCAGGCCCCGAGGTTTTTGGCGATTGCTCCATCGGGGAGGTAGGTCAGGCGCGAAGATGACAGGTCGCCGGTGAACAAGTTCTGGCTACCCGAAAATCGCATCGCGAGCGGTAGCGCAGCGATGGCGGCGACGCTGGCGGTCACGACCAGCCATCCGGTAATTCTGTTGGCCGGATTTTTTTTCGAATCGTGCTTCCACCCGGTGAATCGCTCAAGCAATTCGCCCACCCCCAGCCAGGCGATGGCGTAGAGGGGATGATTCACCTCCAGCCGGAAATCCAGATGCGCGGGAAAATATTCCACAAGGTAGGCCGCGAAACTGGCGATCGCACCGCCCAGCGCCCACTGCCGCCAGGGCGCCCCGGGCAAAATTGTTTTTTCTTTCCGTGATGCGAGGCACGCGGCCAAAAATCCTCCCAGAGCGATGGCAACAATCACGGGAGTTTGATTTACCGCGCTTACCCACAGGCCCACGCCGCCAGCAATACCGGCGAGGAGAAACAGGCGTGTGGTTTTCCTTTCCCCGGCGGACGGGTTGACGCCGCCTGCCCAAGCCAGCAACGGCAGCACGCTCCAGACTGCGCAGATTCGCGACAGGCTTTGATCGTCGGGCACGCCGGGAAGAAATCCTCCCGCGAAAGGATAGATCGTTGCCAGTCCCAGCGCCATTAATGTGGCGGCGAATGGACCAAAGTAGCGCGCGGCGAAAATGGTGGTCCCCGCGAGAAACAACCAATGCAGGAGCGGCTCGGCAAACAGAGCAGCCCGTTCCACCGACACGCCGGTCGGACGCCCGGAAAAGACATGATCGGACCACGCAATGAGTCCGAGCCACCAGCGGTAGAGGGACGCTGAGTGTACCTCGCGACCGTCTGGCGCATTTTCATAATTAATCTGCCGGACGCGCCATTCCTGGGTGGCCAGCATTTGCTGGGTTTCAGCTATCCACTGATAGCTGCGATTATTGTGTTCGGGTACGATGGCCCAGCGCTGGCCGCCGGCGTAGCCCGTCGGAGACGACGCGTCCAACACTGCCTCCTCGCGGTCGGTGTTGGTCACATATTCCACCCGTTGAATCCGCTGATAATCCAGCCAGACGACAAAGCCGAGGGCGCAGAGCGCGGCGACGAGCCAGAAGCGGGAGGATAACGACGGGGGAAAACTCATGGAGATCGCCGGAAGCAAACCGGCTTTTTGAGCAGCGCACGCAATCCCAGGAACATTCGGGGAGCAAGCAAAGTCATGGGTTCGCCGGCGAGCCAACCCTTCCTTGACTCTGTTGGGCAAGATTTATCCAACTGTCGCACCCGATGTTCGCGATCCTCAAACCACTCCCCGTGTCGACACGATGCGCCGCCAGAGGGATGATTTGGATTTTGTGGCTGGCGGGAATTTTCACTGCGGCGGCAGGCACGCTGGCCGCGCCATCGGCAGACCGTCTGGTTGAGGCTCCTCTGGCCGGACGTTCGGGACCCCGGGGGGCGACGCTCTTCAAGGAACTCACGCCCCAGGAGACCGGCATCGTGACCGAGAATCGTTACGCCGATCCGAAAATGTGGGGTGACCTCTATCGGGAATTCGAGGTGGGCGCGGTGGGCACAGGGGTCGCGATTGCCGATTACGACGGAGATGGGCGGCCGGACATTTTTGTGGTGAGCAAAACGGAAAGCTGCCGTCTTTTTCGCAATTTGGGCGGCTGGAAGTTTGAAGATGTCAGCGACAAAGCCGGCATCAGCGACAAAGGCGAAGCCACCGGCGTCTGGAAGCAGGGTGTGGCTTTTGCCGATGTAAATAACGACGGGTTCCCGGACATTTATGTCTGCCGGTTCAACGCGCCCAACCTGCTCTACATCAATCAGGGCAACGGTACCTTTAAGGAGGAAGCCGCCGCCCGCGGATTGGCGGTGAAGGATGCCTCGGTGATGGCGGCCTTTTGTGACTATGATCGCGATGGCTGGCTCGATGTTTTCGTTCAAACCAACGTCCTCGACAGCGCCACTCATCCGAACGGGCAGCGCAATTACCTGTTTCGCAATAACGGCGACGGCACGTTCACCAACGTAACGGATCGCTCGGGGATTGCCGGCGAGGGGCAGGGGCACTCGGCGACTTGGTGGGACTACGACAACGACGGATGGCCCGATCTTTATGTCGCGAACGATTTTGCCGCCCCCGACAAACTCTATCATAACAACCGTGACGGCTCCTTCAGCGACGTGATCGATCGGGTCGTGCCCCATATGCCCTATTCCTCGATGGGCTCGGACCTGGGTGACGTGAACAATGACGGGCGCATCGATCTTTTGGTGGCGGAAATGGCGGCAACGACGCATCAAAAAGACCAACGCACCATGGCAGGCTCGCGTAGCCTTCTGTCCCAGGATCCCCCGGAAAACTCATCGGCCGCACCGCAGTATTTCCACAATTCGCTTTACCTTAATACCGGCACTCCGGCTGTTCTCGAAGGCGCTTTCCTCGCTGGACTGGACGCGACCGATTGGACCTGGTCGGTGCGTTTCGAGGATCTGGACAACGATGGGCGGTTGGATCTCCACGTCACAAATGGCATGCACCGTGAGTCGCACAACATCGACCTGATGGCGCGCATGGCGCTGGCGCCCAATGCCGCCGAAAAAACGCGAATGGAACGTGCCAGTCCGATGCTGGCCGAACAACACCTTGCTTTCCGCAACAAGGGCGATTTGCAGTTCGAGGACGTCAGTGCAGCGTGGGGCCTCAACCAGAAGGGCGTAAGCTATGGCGCCGCGTTCGGCGATCTCGACGGCGATGGTGATCTCGATCTGGTGTTTGCCAACTATCAGGGTGGAGTAACCGTGCTGCGTAATGATTCGGACACGGGGCACCGGGTGATTTTTGCTCTGCGCGGCGTGCAATCCAATCGCTTTGGCGTGGGGGCCGCTGTGCGCATTGAAACAAACTCAGGCACCCAGGTCCGTCAGCTCGTCCTCGCGCGAGGCTATCTCTCCACTTCCGAGCCGGTGCTGCATTTCGGGCTCGGGGATGATACGCGCATTCACCATATGACCGTGACGTGGCCCAGTGGTCAGGTGCAGGAATTTTCCGATCTCGCGACCGATCGGAAGTACACGATCACCGAGCCTGTGGCCCCCGGCAGCGTGCCAGCCAAAGTCACGCCGGCGGCGACCGGTCAATTTACCGACGTGAGCAAGGCGATGAATTTTTCGAAACCGTCGCGCGAGATCACGATCGATGAAAATGGACAAAATCCCCTCCTGCCGATGCGGCAAAATCGGCGCGGCCCGGGAATTGCGGTGGGTGACGTGAATGGCGATGGCTTCGACGACGCGATTCTGGGAGGTACGCCGAAGAATCCCACCCGGGTGTTGCTGGCTGATGCGACGGGCGCATTTGGGAACGAGTCCCCTCTGCTTTCGACGGAAGGAACGCTCAATGATGGCCCGGTGCTTTTGTTCGATGCCGACGGCGACGGCGCGATTGATTTGCTGGTGACCAAAGGCGGCGTGGCTTTGCCCGCGGGATCAGCGGAATATCAGCCCAGGCTTTTCCTCAACGATGGACACGGCGGTTTTCGCGTCGCCCCGGCGGGCATGATGCCGCCACTCTCACTCAGCGTGGGTGCTGCCGTCGCCGCAGATTTTGATCACTCCGGTCGCTTGGGGTTGTTTCTCGGCGCGCGCGTGATGCCCGCGCTTTACCCGTTTGTACCGAAGAGTGTGCTGTTGGCGAACCGCGGAGACCGATTCGAAGACGTCACCGGGACGCTCGCGCCCGCGCTCCGCGATGTCGGCTTGGTGACCGCGGCGTTGTGGAGCGATGTCGATGGGGATGGCTGGCCGGATTTGCTGATCACCTTGGAATGGGGACAGGTGAAATATTTTCACAACAATCAGGGAAAGCTATTCGAGGATTGGACGGAGAAATCCGGTTTTGCTACCGCCGGAAACGGGTGGTGGAGTTCGATTGCCGCCGCGGATTTCAATGGCGACGGACGTCCCGATTATGTCGTCGGAAATGTGGGCTTGAATACCCAGTACCATGCGGACCCGACTCATCCTGCGTTGCTGTTTGCCGGCGACTTCAAAGGCGACGGTGCATTGCAGTTGATCGAAGGCTACTATGAAGGCGACAAACTTTACCCCTGGCGCACGCGAAAGGATCTGGGCGCGGCCATTCCCTCGATCCTGAAACGCTTTCCCCGCAATGATTATTTTGCGCGGGCAACTCTGGGGGAAATCGTCGGTGAGGAAAAACTGACCGAAGCCCAGCGTTTCACCGCGACCGAATTCCGCAGCGGCGTATTCATGAGCCAGGCGGACAACACCTATCGTTTCGAACCTCTGCCGCGCCTCGCGCAGATCGCGCCGCTGCAGGGGATCGTGGCGGGCGATTTCGATGGTGACGGACATGCGGATATTTATGCCGTGCAGAATTCCTACGCACCGATTCCCGCGGTCGGTCGTTTTGACGGAGGTATCAGCCAGTTGCTGCGGGGCGACGGCCGCGGGCATTTTACGCCGGTTTCCGCGGGAGAAAGTAATTTGATCGTGGCCGGCGATGCCAAGGCGCTGGCGGTTTTGGATTTTGATCACGATGGCTGGCCCGATTTCGTGGTGAGCCGCAACAACGGCACGACGCTGGCCTTTCGAAACAACCGGGTGGCCGGACATCACAGCTTAAGCATCAAACTGCGAGGCTCGCCCGGTAATCCCACCGGGGTGGGCGCACGGGTCACCGTGGAGTTTGCCGATGGTTCGACCCAGATGAGTGAAATTTACGCGGGCTCCGGTTACTACAGTCAGTCTTCCCCCACCTGTTTCTTCGGTTGGCTCGAGGGCAATGCGCCGCGAAAAGTCCGGGTGCGATGGCCGTCGGGAAATACCACTGAGCATGCCATAACTGCCCAGTCGACCACGCTGGTCCTTTCACTACCGTGATGAACGGCCTATCCATGAAGACTGCGCGGAGGGGGATCGCGATGCTGGGGGCCGGACTCGCCATCTGGCTCGGCGCCGCCCCGACGCCTGATATTGACGAGGTGCCGTTGGCGCCCCGTTCCGGGCCGCGCGGCGCGACGATGTTTGCCGAGCTGGCTCCGGAAAGCACCGGGGTGATTGCGGAAAACAGCTACGATGATCCTTCGATGTGGCGCGAGCACTACGCCGAGTTTGAAGTGGGCGCCGTGGGTACCGGGGTTGCGATCGGCGACTACGACGGCGACGGCCACCCGGATATTTTTGTCGTCAACAAGACGGAAAGCTGCCGGCTGTTTCGCAACCTGGGCAACTGGAAGTTTGAGGACGTGACTGAAAAGGCGGGCGTGGGCGACAAGAACGACAGTGCCGGGATCTGGAAGCAGGGTGCCACGTTTGCCGACGTCAACAACGACGGACTCCTCGACATCTATGTGTGCCGGCTCAATGCGCCGAACCTGCTCTACATCAATCAGGGCGACGGCACGTTCAAGGAAGAGGCTGCCGCGCGCGGGCTGGCGGTCAATGACGGCTCGGTCATGGCGGCCTTTTGCGACTACGACCGCGATGGCTGGCTCGATGTTTTTGTCCAGACCAACTGGGCGGAAACCGCCGACCACCGGCACGATCAGCGCAATTATCTTTTTCACAATAACGGCGACGGTACTTTCTCGGATGTGTCGGAAAAGGCGGGCATCAGTGGAAAAGCGCAGGGGCATTCCGCGACGTGGTGGGACTACGATGGTGATGGGTGGCCGGATCTCTATGTGGCCAATGATTTCACCCCTGCCGACAAACTCTATCACAACAATCACGACGGCACATTCACGAACACCATCGATTCCGTGGTGCCACACACGCCGTTTTCCTCGATGGGTTCGGATCTGGGTGATGTAAACAATGACGGACTCATGGATTTCTTCGTCGCCGACATGGCGGCGACGACGCACCAGAAGGACCAGCGCACCATGGCTGCGGCGCGCAGCCTCATCCGGGACCTGCCGGATAATTCCCCCGCCGCGCCGTTTGTGATGCGCAACGCGCTTTACCTGAACACCGGCACGGGGCGTTTCCTTGAAGCCGCCTCACTGGCGGGGATCGCGGCGACCGACTGGACGTGGTCGGTCCGGTTTGAGGATCTCGACAATGATGGCCGTCTCGATCTGCAGGTGACAAACGGCATGCACCGCGAATCGCACAACACGGATTTGGCGGCGCGGATTGCCGCGGCGGAAACATTTGCCGACAAGGTAAGAATCGAACGCGCGAGCCCGGTTCTGGCCGAGCGGCATCTGGCGTTTCGCAACCAGGGCAATTTGCAGTTCGAGGACGTCAGCGCGGCGTGGGGGCTCGATCAGAAAGGCGTGAGTTTCGGCGCGGCCTTCGGCGACCTGGACGGAGATGGCGATCTCGATCTGGTTTATGCGAATTATAAAAAGAGCGTGACCCTGTTGCGCAATGATTCGGACACCGGACATCGCGTGATTTTTGCCCTGCGCGGAACCCGTTCGAATCGATTCGGGGTGGGGGCAATGGTCCGGATTGAAACCAATTCGGGCGTTCAAGTACGGCAACTCCAGCTGGCGAGGGGAATTCTTTCCAGCTCCGAACCGGTCATTCATTTCGGTTTGGGCGATGACACTAAAATCAATCGAATGACGGTTTCCTGGCCCAGTGGCGTGATCCAGTCGTTCGCCGACCTGGCGGTGGATCGAAAGTTCACGATCACCGAAGCAGGCAGTCCGGTTGCCGAATCTCCGGTCAAAAAAAGTCCGGTGGAGTTTTCGGAAGCCGGAGAACTGGCAGGTTTGTCGCTGGCCTCCCACGAGCGCGCGTTCAACGACAGTGGAGGTCAACCGCTTCTGCCGATGCGGCAAAATCGACGCGGTCCTGCCGTGGCCGTGGGCGACGTCAATGGCGATGGGCACGACGATGTCGTTGTGGGAGGCACCGCGTTGGAACCCGCACGGTTGTTGTTGTCAGAGGGTGCGACGCACTTCGTTCCGGCGAAGGTTCCCGCGTTTTCCAGTGACGGCACCCTCAACGACGGCCCAATTTTGATTTTTGATGCCGATGGTGACGGAGCGAATGACGTGCTGATCACCAAAAGCGGTGACAACCGGCCGGCGGATGCGCCGGAATATCAGCCACGACTTTTTCTCAACGACGGCCATGGAGCGCTTCGTCCCGCACCGGTGGACGCACTGCCGCCAATTTTCTTCAGCGTGGGAGCAGTGGCGGCCGCGGATTTTGATCGTGATGGCCGGCTGGACATTTTTATCGGGGCCCGGGTATTGCCCGGACAGTACCCGCTGGCCCCGCGGAGTGCACTGCTCACCAATCGCGGGGGGAGGTTTGAGGATGTTACCGATTCCCTCGCGCCCGGGCTCGGTAATGTCGGCATGGTGACATCCGCGTTGTGGAGCGACGTCGACGACGATGGCTGGCCGGATTTATTGGTCACCCTGGAGTGGGGCCAGGTGAAATATTTTCACAACGCGAAGGGCAGGGGATTGGAAGACTGGACGCAAAAAGCGGGTTTTGCGGCAGCTGGCACCGGTTGGTGGAATTCGATCGCGGCGGCGGATTTCAATGGCGACGGCCGGCCCGACTACGTGGTGGGCAATTTGGGAACCAACACGCCCTATCAGGCTGATCCGCTTCGCCCCTCGGTTTTGTTGTCCGGTGATTTCAATGGCGACGGATCCAGACAATTGGTCGAGGGGTATTATGAGGGCGACCGGCTTTATCCCCGTCGTACCCGCAAGGATCTGGGTGCGGTCATTCCGTCGGTACTGAAACGTTACCCGCGCAACGATCTGTACGCGCGGGCAACCTTGGGAGAAATTCTCGGCGACGAAAAACTGGCTGTGGCCCGGCAGTTTGCCGCGACGGAATTCCGGAGCGGGGTTTTTCTCAGCCAGTCTGACGGCACTTTCCGTTTTGAGGCTTTGCCGCAAGTGGCGCAGCTGGCACCGATTCAGGGGGTAGTGGCAGGCGACTTCGACGGCGACGGCTACGCGGACATCTGCGCCGTGCAAAATTCCTACGCCCCCATTCCGTCGGTAGGCCGGTTCGACGGCGGGCTTGGCGTACTGCTGCGCGGGGATGGGCATGGTCGCTTCGCGGTGGCCCCGCCGGTGGAGAGCGATTTGATCGTGCCGGGCGACGCCAAGGCGCTCGCGATGCTGGATATCAATCGGGATGGCCGGCCGGATTTTCTCGTGACGCGCAATAACAGCACGATGCTCGCTTTCCGCCAAAATGACCTGAGCGGCCGGCATTTTTTCAAAGTAACGCTGCACGGACCGGCGGGCAATCCGACGGGAATCGGATCGCGGGTTACGCTGGAGCTGACCGACCGGTCGGCGCAGACGTTGGAAATTTACGCAGGTTCCGGCTATTACAGCCAGTCATCCGCCACCTGTTTCTTTGGCTATTCCGACAGCCGCCTGCCGTCGAAAGTCCGGGTGAAATGGCCATCCGGAGCGGTGACGGAACAAGCGGTTTCCGCCGGTGCCGGGCAAGCGATTTTGTCTGTCCAGTGAGGTGTTATTGCCTGGCAAGGTCAGGTGGCCCAGCCGGAAACAGCAGCAAGAGGGCAGGGACGGGATTGGGATAATTAGTAAAACAGTTTTACTGCACAAAATACTGTTGACACAGCGGTGAGAGAATGGCGTTTTTCGCGTTACCCAACCCCCGGATTCAGCCTTATACCTCTGTTTCCGGGCAATCCACCCCTCACCCCCGTCATTTCGCCACTCCGAGCCATCGTCGGAAAATGAGCATCCCGCCCAAGCGTTTCGGACTTCGTCCCTGGTCAAACCGATCAAGGATCCGTTCCTTTACCACCTCTTCATTTTGTCAGTGAACGTTATCAAATTCCAACCATGCAAGCTACCTACCTAACTACGAAAGCCCGTTACCTCGCCTCGGCGGCGGCGCTTTCCC
This sequence comes from Verrucomicrobiota bacterium, assembly GCA_048498875.1. Lineage (GTDB taxonomy): Bacteria > Verrucomicrobiota > Verrucomicrobiia > Opitutales > Opitutaceae > Lacunisphaera. The sequence goes on along the minus strand of JBEHXD010000160.1, from coordinate 578 downwards.
TGTTGCTGAACTCGGGTTGGGCCCAAGCGGCCGCGCCCACTACCCCGGACACCAAACCAAACGATGAAACGATTGAACTGTCTCCGTTCGTCGTCGATTCCAGCAAGGACCAGGGCTATCGCGCGACGAGCACCCTGGCCGGCAGCCGCATCAACACGAGCCTGAAGGACGTCGCGCAGTCGATCACGGTGGTCACGAAGGAATTTCTCAATGACGTTTCGGCCGTCGGTATCAATGACGTGCTCGCTTACACGGCGAACACCGAGGGTACCCGCGACTTTACGCCAGCCACCGTGTTTCTGGGCCGTCCCGGTGACAACGTGGCCGGCAATTCCAACGGCTCCAACCGTATTCGCGGCCTGCAGGCGGCAGACCTGACCCGTGATTATTTCTACACGATCGGCACCTACAACGGATTCGATTCCTACAATCTTGATGAAGTGACGATCAACCGTGGCGCCAATTCCATCCTCGCCGGTATCGGATCGCCCGCCGGTATCATCAATTACTCGCCGCAACTGGCCGGTCTGGCCAAGGACAAGACGGAAGTTTCCTTCCGTTTCGGCAGTTTCGGCGAC
>JBEHXD010000159.1:0-9988 GCA_048498875.1 Verrucomicrobiota bacterium | reverse complement strand
CGGTAGGGGCCGATGCCCTCATCGGCCTTCCGGTTGGCGTGCTGATAACCCAAGGCCGATGAGGGCATCGGCCCTACCAACAATCGCCGAAACAAAAAGGCGGTACGAGGTAGGGCGGACTATCCTTAGTCCGCCGTTTTGCGCGATAGCCCACGGCGCATTAGGAATAATGCGCCCCACCCTTCAAACCGCACTCAGAGCTTCAGGCCCTTCAGGTAGGCGAGCGTCAGCGGGATATTGGCCAACGGATCGGTCGTCTCGTCTTCGATGAAGTAGTATTTCACGCCCACCTTTTCGGCGGTTCCGATGACGGCCTTCCAGTCGATCTGACCGGAGCCAACCGCCACCATGTCCGTCGCGGGAGCATGACCGAGCGGCTTCCCATACGGAGCGCCTTTGCGAAGATCCTTCAGGTGCAGTGCGCACCAGCGGTCCGAGTACTTGTTGAGCAGTTTCACCGGATCGCCGCCACCATGATAGGCCCAGAACACGTCCATTTCGAACGACACATCGCCGGCCTTGGTGCCCTTGATGATCTCGTCGAGGAGGGTTTCGCCATCCTTGGTCGGCACGAACTCATAACCGTGCGGGTGATACCCAAACTTCAGCCCGGCCGCACGAATCGCCGCGCCCGCCTTGTTGAAATCCTCGATGGTTTGCTTCGCGTTGGCCTCGGTGAAGGCATCCTTGTGGGGAATCCACGGACAGATGATGTAGGTAACGCCCCAAGTCTTCGCATCCCGGATCGCCGAGGCCACGTCCTTGGTCAGGGTCTCGTAGGGCACGTGCATGCTGATCGCCGTGAGTCCCCGGGCGTCGAGCGCCGCACGGACTTCCTCGGGCTTGATCGCGCCGACGCTGCCACCGCCCTCCACTTCCTTGATGCCCCATTCCTTGGTCAGATCCAGGGAGGCCGGAAGTCCCTTCGCCATTGTCGTTGCCCGCAAGCTGTACAGCTGCAAGCCGACATGATCATGGAAATCAGCCCAGGCGCACGTGGCGAGGACTGCAGAAGCTACAACGGAAACGAGGGGAAGTCTTAATTTCATATGGGAGGGGTTGAAAATTCCGAGACGCCTTACCGGTGGCAAAGTTGCAGACATCCGTCGACTCATTTTGTGCGCGGGTATCCCGGCAAAATGACCGCTGGGAGGCCATCGTCCGCGTTCGCTCATGAAAGGCGGGCGGGCCGTTCCACTCCGCCAAAATCGCGCTCAGAATCGGCGTTCCGGCTTCGCCGAAAGAGCGTCACTTCAACGAGTTTGCTTTTGACAATTTCGCTCGCTGCTCGCTTGTATTCCTCAACTCCCGCCACCGCCACAAATGTTCAACCAATTGCTGGGACTTTTTTCCAACGATATCGGCATCGACCTAGGAACGGCCAACACCCTCGTCTACGTCAAAGACAAGGGCATCGTCCTGCGTGAGCCCTCCGTGGTCGCGGTTCATACCGGCTCGCGCAAAGTGCTCGCGGTCGGCGACGAGGCGAAAAAAATGTTGGGCCGTACGCCCGGCAACATCACCGCGATTCGTCCGATGAAGGACGGTGTCATCGCGGACTTCGACATCACGGAGGCGATGCTGCGCTATTTCATCAAGAAGGTGCACAACAACTCGAAGGTGGTTTCACCGCGGGTCGTCGTCGCGATCCCCAGCGGCATTACCGAAGTCGAAAAACGCGCGGTGAAGGAATCCGCCACGCACGCGGGAGCGCGTGAAGTCATCACGATTCTGGAGCCCATGGCGGCAGCGCTCGGCGTCGGCCTCCCCGTCGACGAACCCGCGGCCAACATGATCGTCGACATCGGCGGCGGCACGACGGAAATCGCCATCATTTCGCTGCACGGCATCGTGTTTTCCAAATCGATCCGCGTCGCGGGTGATGAATTCGACCTCGCGATCATCAATTACATGAAGCGTGCGTACAACCTGCTGATCGGCGAGCGCACGGCGGAAGAAATCAAGGTAACCATCGGCTCCGCCTACCCGCTCGAGACCGAACTCGCGATGGAAGTGAAGGGCCGCGACTCCGTCGCCGGTTTGCCCAAGACGATCCATATCACTTCGCAGGAAATCCGCGAAGCCATCGGCGATACGATCGCCGCGATTGTCGAAGCCGTGCGCGCCGCCCTCGAACGCTGTCCGCCGGAACTTTCGGCCGATCTTGTCGATCGCGGGTTCGTGATGGCGGGTGGCGGTTCGCTCATTCGCGGCATCGACAAGCTTCTCTCGGAAAAAACCGGCCTGCCGGTCACCGTCGCCGACGACCCCCTTTCCGCCGTGGCCAACGGCACCGGCGTTTTCCTCAACAATATCGACGAGCTCTATCGGACCGCCGCGGACTTCTGAGGTGCCGGGGCGCACGAGTCGGCGTTCCAGTGCAACGTGGTTTGTCATTCTGAACGAAGTGAAGAATCCATGCCCAGGGCCGTTGAAGGCAACGGCTCCTACCGCAGACCAGCGAACTGATGCCTGCTGTCACATCGAATCTTTGCCGTCTTCGTGTGTTTCGTTTGTAATCCGTTGCCGATAACCCATGGATTCTTCGCGATGCTCAGAATGACAGAAAAAATAGCCGGGGAGAATTTGAAAAAAGCTTCCGGCCCTTCATCAGTCGATAAAGGGTAACATCCCCGACCGGACTTTCCCCCCGCTGTGCTTCCGAAACGATTCGATCAGGCCCGCCCGTTTTTGACCTTGGGAGTGATTTTGCTCCTGTGGCTCTTCCTGTCGCTCGGCGTCAAAACGTTTACGCGCGCCACCTTTTTCGAAATTCAGGCGCCGATGGTGCTGACCGATTCCTACGTGCAGGATCTGCAGACGTTCTGGTCGAACCGCCTCCACTCGAAAGACGAGCTCCTGAAAGCAGGCCGCGATGTCGCCGGGTTGATCGCCGATTACGATTTCGGCGTGCAGCAGAACAAGAATCTCCAGGCGGAAATCCTCCGGCTGGAGAACATGCTCAATCTTCCGCCGATGCCAGCCTTCCGTTTCGAGCCGGCGCGCGTGGCCCGGCGCGATTTCTCCGCTTGGTGGCACCGGATGACCATTCGCAAAGGCGAAAACTACGGCATTGCCGTGGGCTCGCCCGTGGTCTTCGCCGGCGGTGTCGTCGGCCGGGTGACGGAAGTTTACCGCTACACCGCCGTGGTGGATTTGATCACCAGTCCCACGTTTCGCATCGCCGCCAGCGTGAGCGGCGACAGCCGTCCGATGAGCTACCAGGGCGGCGTGAACGAATCGTTCAAATCCCCGCGCGGCCGGGTGGAAAATGTGCCGCTCGATGTGCTGGTCACCCGGGCCACACCGCAACACATCGTCACTTCTCCGCTGGGCGGTGTTTTTCCACCGGGTCTTTCCATCGGCGAAATCACCAGCCTGGAGCCCAGCCCCGACGGCATGTTTAAAACCGGTGAAGTGTCGCTCGACGAGCGCCTCGGTTCCCTGACCGAGGTGACCGTTTTGGTGCCGCTCAATCCCGACGAACTCTGATGGCGATCATCCTGCGACGCGCCGATCCCCGCTGGCTGGTGGTGTTCCTCGCCAACCTGCTGCTGTGGTCATTGATTGGCATCGCGAATCACTACCTCAGCCGCTTTTCGTTTCTCTGGATGGATTACTGTTCATTCCACCTCTACATCGTGGGGGTATTCGTCGTCTATCCGGCGCTGCGGCTGAGCAGCAAACAGGGCTGGATAGCGATCGCCCTCACCGGATTGATGATGGATGCGCTCGAGCCGGTTCCGTTCGGCACCGATATGATTTTGCTCGGGCTGGTCTACGCCACGCTGCTCTACGGGCGGCATCGCTTTCCCCGCGAAGGCGCGGTCTTTGGCATTGTCGTGGCCCTGTTCGCCAATCTCTTTCTGATTCTTTCCCTTTCTTTCATGCTGATCGGCGCGTCGCCGCAACCCGCCGTGGCCTGGGGGCACGTCCTGGGCGACCTGCTGACGTCGCAGGTCGCAATTCTGATTATTACCTCATGGTTTCTCGCGCTCCAGGACCGCAGCATGGAACTCCTCGGGATTCATCCTCTCACCGGACGACGCAACGTGTTTTGAAAATGCGCCGCGTGTGATTCCATTTTCCCCGTGAGCCGGCTCATCGAAACCCATTCCGCCCGCAATCCGCGCCTGATGCTCTTTTACGGCATCGTCAGCGTGCTGCTGGCCCTGCTTGTGGGCGGCCTCGCGTACCGGCAGCTGCTGCGGACCGTTTTCTACACCGAGCGGGAGCATCAGCAAAACCAGCGCCGGGTCGTGATCCCGGCCCCGCGCGGCAACATCTATGATCGCAACGGCGACGTGCTTGTGGGCAACCGTCCGCGCTTTTCGGTCGTGCTGGATCTCGCCGAATTGCGCGCCGAATTCCGCGCCGAATACAGGAAAGTCGACCGGAACTATAAAAAACTGGACCCCGCCGAACGCCCGAACAGCGACCAGCTTTCACGCATCGCGCGCGCCGCCGTGGCCCAGCGTTACCTGGATCAGGTCAATCACATCCTCGGCCGCAACGAGACGGTTCGCTCGGCGGAATTGAAGCGTCACATCGACCAGACCCTGCTCCTGCCCTACGTCCTGCTCGACGACCTGTCGCCCAAGGAATACGCGCGCCTGATTGAAAAGCTCCCGGTGGATTCCCCGCTGGAGGTCTACATTTCAAGCACGCGTTATTATCCCTATGGTTCCGCCGCGGCCCACACCCTGGGTTACGTAGGCGTGGCCGATCCCACCACCGAGGATCTTCCGGGGGATGATCTGCCCACGGTGAAAATGAAGAGCAGCATCGGCAAGACGGGTCTGGAAAAGTTGTACGAAGACGAACTGCAGGGCGAAATTGGCGGCGCCATCTACCGCGTGGATCCGGCGGGTTACAAGGTGGCCAAGCCGATTGAACAGCATCTTCCCGTACCGGGCCACAACATCACCACAAGCATCGACATCGACCTGCAGCTCGCCGCGGAAACCGCCCTGAGCGAACCGGTGCAGCGCACCGGCGCCGCGGTGGCGCTCGATGTGAAGACCGGCGAAATCCTCGCGATCACCAGCAAGCCGGACTACGATTTGAACTCCTTCGTGCCGCGCCTCACCCACGAGGAAGCCGACAAGATCGCCGAGGACGGCGCGTGGTTCAATCAGGCCATCGGCGGCGCCTATCCGCCCGGTTCGACCTTTAAAATCCTCACCTCGATTGCCGCACTGCGCAGCGGGAAAGTATTACCGGACCATCCCATCATCGACTGCGAAGGCATCACGATGGTGGCCAACAAAAGATTCTATTGTGAAAACGGCGATGGCCATCATGGAAACATTCTCCTGCCCGAAGCAATCGCCTACAGTTGTGACATTTTCTTCTACGAAGCCGGCCGTTTGACGACGGTGGACGGTATCGCCACGGAAGCCCGACGATTCCATCTGGATCAGCGTACCGGCGTCGAAATTCCCGGGGAAACCGGACGCATGGTCATTCCCGATCCCGCATGGAAGGAAAGGACGCAAAAAGAGCGCTGGGTTCCCGGCGATACCGCCAATATGTCCATCGGACAAGGCTTCGTGTTGGTCACGCCACTCGATATGGCCTGCTTTGCCGCTTCGGTGGCCCGTGATGAGACCTACACAAAACCAACGATCCTGCACAACCCGAAGGCGCCCACCCAGCACACGCCGCCGATTGGACTGACACCCGTCCAACGCCAGGCGCTCCTCGCCGGCATGGAGGGTTGCACCATCTACGGAACCGGGCACTGGCTGACACAATTTGCAAATCTTCGCATCCCAGGAGTCCGCGTCGCTGGAAAAACCGGCACCGCGCAGAAGAAAGTCACCAAGGACGGTGTCACCGGCAACATCAACTACGCCTGGTTCATTTGTTTTGCGCCCATTGAGAACCCTGAAATCGCCCTGGCGGTGGTGGTTGAAGGTGAAAACATCGGTGAGAATTTCGGCGGCGGCTCCTATGCGCTCCCCGTGGCCAGCGCCGTCCTGAAAAAATACTTCGAGAAAAAAGAAGCCGCCGCAATCGTGGCCAGGGAAAAATTCCAGCTGCAGTGAGCCAATAAAACGCGCCCATGACCACCTTCGCCACCTCCCGTGAAATCGCCGCCGCGCCCGAAAAGGTTTTTGCCGCGTTCAGCCAGTCGGAACGTCTCGCCCGCTGGTGGGGACCCGCCGGGTTCACCAACACGTTCAGTGTCTGCGAATTCAAGCCGGGCGGACGCTGGTCCTTGGTCATGCACGGACCAAATGGCTCCAATTATCCCAACGAAAGCGTTTTTGCCGAGATCGAGACCGGTCGGAAGGTCGTCGTGCACCACGTGTCGGAACCGCAGTTCCGTCTCACCGTCACCCTGACTCCGACTGCGAAAGGAACGCTCCTCTCCTGGTCGCAAGCCTTCGAAAATTCCGAATTCGCGCGAAAGGTTGAATCCATCGTCGTGCCCGCGAACGAACAAAACCTCGATCGCCTCACCGCCGAAGTCGCCCGCGTGGACTAAGTCCGCCCACCCCGGGACCGCCGAGCCCCAGCTCGGCCGTCTTGACCCACGACCAATCACGCAGTCAGGGTCGCCAGATTGAGCATTTCGACCGGTTGAATTTAAACCATAGCCGCAAAAGAACGCAGAGATCGCAAAACAGATTCAGAGCATTTCCAATAAAACTGCGGCCGGAAATAGATTGGAAATGGTAGGGCGGATTATCCCTAATCCGCCGTTCAGGATAACCGCTTTATGTTTACCGGTTTTTCGTACGCTCCTCGGCGGATTAGCACCGTTGATGCGCGCTCGCATCCCGGTACTTGTCCCCTCGCCTACGCGAGAGGCAAGGGATAATCCGCCCTACCTCCGTCATGTCGGTCAGGTGGGTGACGCGGCCCTCAATTAGTCAAACCGCCCAGTATGCGGCCGCAGTTTTTGTGAAAACGCGCCAGTCAAAGCCAGCCGCGACGATCACTACCGGCCCACTCGAACGTGAGGTTTCGTCACCGCGCTCCCATCCTGAAACCAGCCCTGCACAATGCCGATGAGCTTCGGCCAGGAAATCGTGAGGACGATCACGAGATTGATGAGAAAAAACAGCACGCACCAGGCAATGATCGCGCGATAGTAGTTCCGCTTGGTGGGAGTGCTGGATTTGAACGCCATGATCGGAACCACGATCAGGTTGATAACCGGCAGGCTGGTCACGAACATCGCCAGCATCCAATAGAGCACCGAGACTTCTTTATCAGGGGGTTTTCGGGTCATTTTCATTGCTGTCGAAATCAGACTGCGCCGCGTTCGTCAGGGGTGGCAAAGGGAAACTCATCCCCCGGCGGTTTCCAGGAGCGTTTTCATAAAACTAGGCCGTACACGGAACGGTTTGAACCAATCGAGGAACATGTCCCTCACCTGACCGACACGACGACGGTAGGGGCGGATTATCCCTTGCCTCTCGCGTAGGCGAGGGGACAAGTACCGGGATGCGAGCGCGCATCAACGGTGCTAATCCGCCGAAGAGCGTAAGAAACCCGGTTAAGATAAGCGATCATCCTGAGCGGCGGATTAGGGATAATCCGCCCTACCATTTCCAATTTATTTCTGACCACAGCTCTGGCCGAATCTTTTCCGCCGAAAATCGCGCGGTTGCTCCTTCGCGAATTCAAGGGGAACCACGCACGGGCGTTGGCCCTGACGGCACCTTTCCGTCCAAGGCCATCACCCGCTTGGCGACCTCGGCCTCATCATCCGGCTCGCCAATAAAACAGAGGGTTAATTTCGGCAGCTTCTTCTTTTGCAGCTTCAGGGCATCGGCGACCACGCATTTGGTCTTCGCGCTGTTTGGACCGGAAACGACCAGGACCACTTCCTTCACGTCACCCACCGAGATTCGTTTGGCAAACTCCTTCGCTTGGCGGGAGGGTTTGGTCGCCGACAGGGCGATAAATGTCTGATCCGCGACGGCGCCGCTCGATTCCACCCAGCCAAGGATAAACGGCTTTCCCTGCAGGCGACTCAACCCTTCCTTCGCCGCCTGGTCAGGCGTCGCGGGGCTTCCCGCCTTCGCCTGTGAAAATAAACCCAAAAGCAGGAGGCAGACCGACAGCCGGCATAAGGGTTTCCAATGCATAATTTTTGCCGGGATTGTGGAGCGATTATTCCTGTTGATCAACACTGGCAACGATCACGGCTCAGCTTGGTTCGTCACTCAACAGGTATTTGAGCAGACGGTCCCGATCGTTGAGGAAATTACGCGTCAGACGGTAATGATCCGTTTCCTCGTACCCGATCTTCGAAATCCCCTCGGGAGTGACCTCATAAATCAGGGCGCCCGGATACCCCATGAGAATCGGCGAATGGGTTGCCATGATGCATTGGGAGTTTTTCTCCAGCAAATCGTGAATCAGCACCAGCACGCTAAGTTGCCGCTTGGGCGAGAGGGCGGCTTCCGGCTCATCGAAAATATACAGGCCATTGCCACCGAGGCGATTCTTCAGCAGGGCGAGAAAGGCCTCCCCGTGCGACTGCTCATGCAGCGATTTGCCACCGTACGAGTGGAGATGGGCTGGATCCGCGGCCGCCAGATTGTCCGTTTCGCTGGAAAACGCGTAGAAACTTTCGGCCCTCAGAAAAAAGCCATCCCGCGGTTTCCTGAGACCTTTCTCCAGCACGATATGGTCCTTCAAATCGGAGTGGGTGTTTTTGGTCGAGAAGCGATAGTTCCGCGTGCCACCTTCGGGATTAAAGCCCCACTTCACGGCAATGGCCTCGACCAGGGTGGACTTGCCCACCCCGTTCTCCCCAACGATCACGGTCAGTCCCGGGGAAAATTCCAGCCGGTCCAAATGCGCGATGGCGCTGATCGAAAAAGGATAAGCGTCAAACGACGGCACCTTGTCGCGATTGAGCCGCACCGCCCGGATAAAGGAATCATCCAACATGGGGTGGTTGCTTCACTGTTTTAACTGATCGGCCGTTTCCATGAAAATGACACGTGTTCCAGTTTACCCACCGACGGCAATCTCCCCGCTTCATTGGGAATTCGGGCAAAACTGAAATAAACGCTGAATGCCACGACCTGATAAAAGTAGTGCCGGCCGGGATCGGTGACGATAGGTGTGGGACCGGTTCCGGGCAGGGTTTCCACGGTCGTCAGCGCCGACACAATCGCTCCGTTGATTTCGATCACCGCTTTCGACGGCGCCGCCGGACTCTCCGGAGTTTCTTTCGGGGCAAAAGCCAGATAAAAATGGCTCATCTGCTTTTCCGGATAATCCGCGTAGGCCACCAACCCTTCCGCATCCCAAACCATCGCGACTCGCTTGCCACGGGAATGCAGCTTGATATCCCGGCTGCGGGACGGTTTCCCGAGCACGGCTAAAAAACCCTCCGACGCTGGCAGGGCCAGCAAATCGTGCGTGTCGGCCAACACTTGACGGGGACGGATGACAATATGCCTGAACATGAGAAGCGCCCTGGCGTTCAGGAGGTCTTGCCGCGATCCGTCGGGACGGTCTCAAAGACCTGGAGGGATTTCCGTTTCATGAGTTCTGCGCGGTGATCACGCGCCACACCAGAAAACTCCCCAGGCAACCCAACACCCAGACGAAACTAAAAACCGCCAGCAGCTCCCCGCGCTTTTCCGGGGGCGAACCCAGGTTTTTTCTCAAGACATGCGTGACGGCCGTCGAAAAAAGCAAAACCGGGATCGAAAACAAAAAAGCTGCCCCAACTCCTCTCGTGAAAAAAGCAAACCCGGCCAACGTCACCGCCAGATAACCACCGACGATCAACCAACCGGCATTAATTGTTCTCATTTTGGGTGATCGTTGTCGTTCGGCCATGCCCGTCAGAAAAAACGTTCAAGCCGGGCCTTTCCCTTGGACAAAACGCCACACACCTCATTCAGCACTTTAGTGCCGTTGAATAAATACATGGATGCGCGATTCATCGGCGGGATGATCTTGCCGCCTTTCTGGTTGTCGGTGATATCGAGCAGTCCGCGAATAAAGA
>JBEHXD010000158.1:0-10007 GCA_048498875.1 Verrucomicrobiota bacterium | reverse complement strand
GAAGGCCACGCAGGGCCGGCTGACCGACCTCACCCTGATCACGGGATTCGACCAGTTCATCGGCACGCCCGCCTACATGAGCCCGGAGCAGACGGAGCTGCGGGAGTACGATATCGATACCCGGAGCGATATTTATTCACTCGGCGTGCTGCTCTACGAATTGCTCACGGGACATCCCCCGTACGACTCAAAATCGCTCGTGCGCGCCGGCATCGAGGAAATCCGCCGGATCATCCGCGACGTGGAACCACCGCGGCCGTCGACGCGAATCCTGACCCTGGAGGATGGAGACCGTGATACGGTCGCGCGGCTGCGGGGAGCGGCGCCCATGCATCTCACCTCGGTCCTGAAAGGCGATCTCGACTGGATCGTGATGTGCTGCCTGGAAAAGGACCGCGCGCGCCGCTATGGCACCGCACGCGAGCTGGCGGACGACATCACGCGACACTTGCGCCAGGAACCGGTGGTGGCCCGACCGCCGGATACGCTCTACCGGCTGCGGAAATTTTTTGTGCGCAACCGGCTGGCGTGTCTGAGCGTCGCATCGATTGCGCTCGCCCTGGTGATTGGCACGGTGGTGAGTGTCCGGCAGGCAATCAGGGCGACGAAGGCCGAGGAAATCGCCCGGGCCGAGCGAGACGCGGCGAATGCGGCGGGGCGGGCGGAATCCCTCGCGCGCGCGGATGCGCAACGCCGCCGCGAACAGGCCGAGGATTTGCTGACCTTCATGCTCGGGGATTTTCGCGCGGAACTGCAAAAAGCCGGGAAACTGAATCTCCTCGATAGTGTCGGCGACAAGGCGATGGCCTATTTTGCCGCGCTCGATCCGCGCGATCTTACCGACACCGCGCTGATCCGTCAGGCGAAGGCCCTGACGCAAATCGGGGAAATCAGGCTGGACGAAGCCCGTTATGCCGAGGCGGATACCGCTTTTACCACGGCATATCGCCGCGCCGTGGCGCTGGCTGCGCGTCATCCGCGGGATGGCGACATGCTTTTCGAGCGCGCGCAGGCGGAATATTGGATCGGGTTCACCGCCCATCGCCGCGGGGACTTTGCGGTCGAACGTGAGTGGTTTGTCCGCTATCGCGATTCAACGTTGGCGCTCGCGGCGCTTGAGGACACGTTTCGGGCGCGGCTCGAGGTGACTTACGGTTATCATAATCTCGCGGTGCTGGAGCTCGATCAAGGCAACATCTCTTCAGCGGAAAAAGGGTTCATGGCTGAGCGCGAGGCGGTGGAAGCACTTTTAAAAATGCAGCCCACTGACATCGAGTTACAGGCCCGGATGGCGGATATTGCCTCATGGCTGGGCAGCACGGCGGAGGTGGACGGACGATATGCCGTGGCGACCGAGCGCTTTGAGGAGATGGATTCCCGGTACCGGCACCTGGCGGAAATCGAGCCGGTCGTTGCGCGGTGGAAACTTCAACTCGCGCAGAGCCTGACCTTCCAAGGGGATTTGCAGTCGATCACCGGTCATACGGCCGAGGCATTCGCTTCGTACGACAAAGCGGGCGGTTTATTTGGCGAGCTGCTGGGCCAGGATGCCCAAAACCAGCAGTGGGTGGTGTTGTCTTTGCAAACCAGGCTTCAGCAAGCCGCCCTGTTGGTCAGCACGGGCGATGGTTCGACTGCATCCGTGGAGCTTGCGGCGATCCGGGAGAAATTGGAGGGACTTGAAGTCGTCGAATCATCGTCCCACGTGATTACCCGCAATCTCGCCTGGACCCATCGGTTGGAAGCACGAAGCCTTTTGGGTACGAATCGTCGCGAAGCCGCTGAACGCCTGGCGAAGGCGCTGGCAAAAGGAGAGCAATTAACCAAAACCGGGCGGGCCGACAAAGCGGCGGTCACGGAATTCGCCCAGGCGCTGGTCCTCGCCGGTCGGATCGCGACGGATACAAATGGGGGTGAAAAGGCGCGGGATTACTGGGAGCAGGCAGTGCGGATACTTCAACCGGGGTTAAAAAACGCGAATGACTGGAAATTCCTCGATCCCGCGACCCAGGCCCTGGTGCTTCTGGGCCGGAAGGGGGAGGCCCGGCCTTTTGCGGAAAAGCTACAGCATTTTGGTTATCGTGCCGTTGATCCAACGGTTGCGGCCACTTTGGACGCAGCCACCGCGACCGATAGTTCCAAATCAAACCCATGAAAAAAAGTACCGCCAAATCCTCCAAAAATCCCGCCTCACTGCCCACGGGCAAATTCACCATCACCATCAACAAATTTCGCGCGATGGGAGTGGGGTTTCCGATCAGCGCCACGATGATTCCCGATGCCGACAATCCCAAGTGCATCAAGATTCACGGCGAAGACATCACGATCAAGGGCGGGGATCCGGTGAAGCTGGTTTTCAACCTGCCCAATCCCAGCTATGACCAGGGTTTTGTTTTGGTCGGCATCGCCTTCGCGGCCAACGGGCCCAGCGTCACGGTTGGCCTCCACACCTTTCCGACCGTAACCATCGACCGGTTACCGACGCTCAGCACCATGACGGTGGCGGATCATCCCCAGGATGTCGGCATCCAGCGTTATGACTACGTCATGATGGTGCAGAATGTGGCTACGGGTGAAATCGGTATCATTGATCCGGCGGTGGTTAACGAGCCGGGCCGCCCCCACGAGTAATCATTGGGATAAAACACGTTGTTTTTTCAACCCGCCAGACCTTTTCGGTCGGCGGGTTTTTTAACGTTTTGAATAATCGTGCAGCCGGTCAACTCGACTGCAGCTGGGGGCGCTGAGCCCGGTTCGGGAGGAAAATTAAAAGCTCCGGGGTCAGCGCCCCCGCTACAGTTTTTTGAAAACGCTTTAATGCCGAATTGGGCAAAAAACAGGTGGGTTATTTCCGGGGAAACGGCACGAAAATCAGCAAAAAAATCCCGGTTGATGGCACTTTTTCGGGGAAAACCACGCTTTGAGGATGACGGTTAATCCGACCTTTTATGAACCCCTCTTTCGACCCCTTTCCCCCTATGAGCGACCCCACCCAGGTGTTTTATGGCACTGGTTTTATTCAAACGTACGTGGTGCCGGTCACGGGAAGTTATGTGATCGAGGCCAGTGGCGCCGAGGGCGGGAGCGGAGGTGGGGGCGCCGGCAAAGGAGCGCGCATCCGGGGCACCTTTGGGCTCACCCGGGGCGACGTCCTGCAGATTGTCGTTGGTCTGCAGGGGAAGCGAGGCGGCACCTATTTTAAACCGGCGGGCGGTGGTGGCGGAGGCTCGTTTGTCTGGTTGGGCGCCCTGCCATATCCCTTGCCAACGCAACCGATGATCGCAGCAGGAGGAGGCGGAGGCGGGCCAGGCGGCGATGCGGTGATCTCAATCGATGCCGAGGGCGGCATGGGGTTGGGCGGGCTTTGTGGATACGGCGGCTCGACCGACTACGTGGATTTCCACTACAGCGGCGGCGGAGGTGCGGGTTGGCGCAGCAACGGAGCCATGGGATCGTCGCCGACCTACAGCGGGGGCGGCGTTCGCTGGATGGGCGGGCAGGGCGCACACTATTGCGGGCATTCCGGCGGAACCGGTGGCTTTGGCGGCGGGGGTGGTGGCTCGATCATCGGGCACGGTTCCGGCGGCGGGGGTGGCTACAGCGGTGGTGGCGGTGGTACGGAAAACGGACCGGGCGGTGGCGGCGGGAGCTCGTACAACAGCGGGACGGACCAGGTGAATATTCCGGGAATTCAAACGGGAGACGGCTGTGTTTCCATTCAGTGGGTGGCGGTTTCTTCCCCCACCTACGTACAGGATGCTCCCTCGACCGCCGCCGTTTGGGCGGAAGGCAGTCTGAGTCCGCTGGGCGGAGCGGCCGCGAAGAAGCCCCGCAGCGAGTCGGCGGAGCTGCTCAGGTGTGGGTGACGCGATGGCGGCGGGACGGCCGCTTATTTTCCGCGCGTTTCCAGTAACGTTCCCCGCGATCTCGCCCGACACCCAGGCTTTTCGCGTGACGGAGGGAGTCGGTCGAAAATTTATGCGGGGTTCCGAGAAAAATCCGGGCTTGTGAGCGATAAGCCATGAGGGAGCGGCGCACGCGCGCGTGATCGGCAGGCGAGAGGGACTCGAGTTTACTTTCGAGGCGCCAGGCTAATTTTTTTCCCGGCAAATAAAACCGGTTGCGCACTATTTTCTCCACGGAAATCCGTTCTGGTCCGGGCGGCAGGTACTGTTGCACATACGGCGCGCGCCGGAAACTTCTGATGAATCGGGTCACTTCCTGGGAAGAGATCGGTTGCGACCCTGTTGCAGGTTCAGTTTTGCTGCGGGGTATCATGGCTCCGATTTCCGCCAGCCTCGATCGAGCGGCGGATTCCACGAGCGCATACGGTTGGTCTTCGTAGAAAATCTGGGGACACGAAAGGTGGAGCGAGGTGACGGCATCGAAGACGAGGCGATGGTCGATGTGGGTGCCCACCGCGAGTGGCACGTAGATGACGTCGGGGGCGAATCGGTCGATGAAGTCTTTCAATCGTTTTTTCAGGAGCGCGAGGTAGGCCCGGTCTGAAGCCGCGGTTTCAAGGACGATACGACGAAACGAATTGTAGAAGGAATCCCGGGAGGGCGCATCCAGCAAGCCGAGCCAGCGCGATCTGGCTCCCAACTCGCCCAGCGCCGCGCGATCTTCCTGGCGACGGATCACATAATCTTTCGACTGCGGCGATCCCCGTCGGACATGACTGAAGACCGTGGCGACGGTGACGTCCGCACCGGTTTCTTTTTCGCGTAGAATCCGGATGGCGCAGGAGAACACGGCATCGTCGAGATGCGGCGAAAGAAACAGGACTTTACGCACGGGAAGAAACGCGTTCGGGAATGACCAGCGCGGCGCCGAGCCCAAAGCCGAGAGTGATCACCAGGGTTTTGACCGATCGTTCAATTTGAGGGTCCGCGCTGGCATCGAGGGCCGCGAGTTCCGCGTCGTTGAGCACGAGTGCCGGGTGCGGTTTGAATCCGGTCGCGTCAACGACGTCTGCGATCAACGCGAGGTCACCCGCCATGCCAATGTAGGAACTCCCCTCCGGAATTCCGATGTCGTCGAGCCGGCTGGGCAGGGCGAAGAGCAATGCGTCGGGCGGCGGGGTGGTTTCGGCGAACGCACGAAGCGATTCCGCCATCCATTGACGCAACTGCTGCCGCTGCTGGTCGATTTTTTCATCTCCGCTATCCCGGCGGATGGGGAGTCGCTGCAGGTCGCGCGGAAACTGTCGGCTCAAATTTTTCGAACAGAGTTTTAAACCGGCTTGGCCAAGATCGCAAAGCCATGGTGTGAGACTGCCTTTTCCCGCGAGAAGATTAAGCGCGGCATTGCGGCCGGGATTTTCAGGCGTGCTGGAAAAAAACACGGGCAGGTCGAGTTGCCTGAGCGCAGAGCGAAGCGACGTTTCCCGCACGCGTCCGCCGGCGACATAAAGGGCGTCGAATCCCCGGATGATTGCGGGTACCGGACCTTCGCTGCGCGTGGCGCCTTCGCCCTGTCGCAGTCTGGTCAGGACGTCACACAACAATTCGGAAAAGGTGGGTTCCTGCATCGTCTCCCAGAGAATGCGCGGACCGATCCAGAGATCCCAGAGTTCCAGCGGAGTCACCCCGGGAGGGCGGTATCGAGTGACTGTTTGGTTTCTTCGATGGGAGGCCATGGTGCGCATACTGCGGATGAAAAATGCTGATAATAGAATTTGGTCAAACGGTAGCGGACGCGACAGACTCCGAGAGTGATCCGAAAAATCCGCCACAGCCACCGATCCGCTGAAGGAGCCTGCCGGACTGCGGCCCAGTCATAACCTCGATGCTGGTGCACGGGCCTGGTCTCGGGGAACAGGAGATTGAGGCGTTCGATTTCCAGGCGCATGCGGTGGTAGGTGCGATACATGCCGGTAAACGTTTCCGGTGGTCGATACCAAATGGGACTGGAATCGATTTCCCGGATGGCTCCGGCTCCGTAACGGCGGAGTATGTCGCGCGAGAGCCAGATGTCGTCGACGCGCATGCCCCGGTGGAAATCGTAGAAACGATCGGGAGGAAGACTGGCCAGGCGGGGAGCGAGATCACCGGGCGAGGGCGCGGACCAATCCCGGATGGCAAAAAACTTTCCGTTGAAATAGCGACGCGGTTCCTGAAAGCCGTTGACGCGGTTGTAGCAATAAAGCGCGCGGGCGAGCAGGCTCGTGCGCATCGGAGGTAATGGTTTTTTGAGCGGGTAGGCGACTTGCAGGTCCGGGTTTTCGAGCATCGCCGCGCACACTGCAGTCACGGTGTTTTCGCCCAGCACGATGTCGGCGTCGGAATACAGGACAAACGCGGTGGTGTTGGCGACCTGTCGCTGTGCCTCGAGTTTTCCACCCGACGACACGATGACCCGCACCCGCGCAAACGATTGCGCGATGGCGGCAGTCTGGTCGGTGCAGTCGTCGGCGATGACCACGAGGTCAAAACGCAACGGGAGGTGGGCCTCGGCCACTTCAACCGACCGGATGACTGAGCGCAGGCAGGCGCCGATCGCCTGGGCTTCGTTGCGGGCCGTGAGGGCAAGGCAGATGCGGTTCATGTCAGTTTTTCGATGAGTACCGCGGCTTCCCGACCGCCGTCCCGTTGGTAGGACTGGGAAATACGTTTCATCCGTTTTCGATAAGCGGGGTCATCAAGCAGTTTTCTTATCGTTTCGCGGCACTCTTCGGAAGTCGCGTGAAACAAGTCGAGGACAACGCCCACTCCGCTTTGCCGTACGTAGTGCGCCTGATGGAATTGGTCGTTGCACACGGGGGAAATCAACAGCGGCACGCCAAACCGGATCGCCTCCATGACCGAGTTGGCTCCGCCGTGGGTGATAAAAACGCGTGCTTTGGGCAGTAAACGCAACTGCGGGGCGTAAGCACACGTGAGAACATGATCGGGCAGCCGGTCAAAGTCCGGAGCGCCGTGAAGTTGCTGGGCCGCGATCACGAGTTGTACTCCCAAGTCACGCGTGGCGGCAATGATCCGGCCGAAAATTTCCGGTTGATGATAAATCTGACTGCCAAACGAAACATACACCAGCGGTCGATCCGGCCGCAGCCGCTGCCAGGGGAAATCCACCTCGTCACCCCGGGAGCCTGCCGGCAGCGAGGGGCCGACGAGATTTACACCGGGCACTTCGCGGCCGATAAATTTAGAAGTGGTGAACGCCACGGTGAGCCACGGGGAAAGCGCATCGCAACCGCGGAATGACACCTTGAGTCCGTGTTGGGAAAACAACGTTTCCCGATCGGTCGCAAGCGCCGCAACGGTGTCGAGGAGATCGCTCCGGACCGATTCGTCCAACACGGGATTCAGGGAATTGGACAAAGCCACCCAGGGTATTTTCTCACGAAAGGCCGCGATGATCGCTGCGTAAATCATGGGATCGGCCACGATCACCGCAGGATGAAAATTATGGATGACCTGGCGCAGTGGCTCGATTTGTGGCCCGGCCTGTTCCACGAGCAGCTCCTTGATCCAGGAGCGAAGCCAGACGCGATCGCGCACCTGACGGGCGAACATGTCGCCGCGGTTTTCCGGGGTCGGCAAAGGTTGCTCGAGCATTTCCGGCACGACTTCCAGTCCGGCGCGGTGCACCTGGTCGGAAACGTTGCGCCCGGCGAAAAATGCCACTGTGTGCCCGCGTTCCCGCAAATGGACGGCGGGGGCGATCATCGGATTCAAATGCCCTTTTTCAGGAATGCTGATGAACAGAATTCGGCTCATGCAACGCGGACATTGTAGTGTTGCTGCCAATGGTGAAGGCAGATGACGCGGAAAAGCAGGGCGCGTTCCGATTCTGTGAGCGCGCGTCCGGCGCGGCAAAGTTCATTGACGGCAGGCAGGTCGAGCCACGTTCCCAGAAAATCGCCGGAGACGGTGATGGCTTCAGTGCATTCCCGCTGATAAATCGAAGCGTTGCTCTGGTCTTTAGGGAGGGCCGATTTGGGCCGGAGCCGATTGTGCTCGGGCATCAGGCCTCGGGCCGCGAGACGGAGCAGCTTCTTTTCCGAGCTTCCATCGAGTGCCAGCGACGGATGCACGCCTTGGGATAAATCGAGAATTTCCGTGTCGGCAAACGGAACCCGGCTTTCAACGGAAAATGCCATGGAGTGAAGATCGCCGTTTTGCAGGAGACGCGGCAGCCAGCGTTTAACGATGAGGTGGGTGGTCGCCAACAGACAGGAAAAAGGGGAATTCCAAGAGTGTCCGGCGTCTTCGGCGAGTTGGCGATAGTGCCGATCGAGTCGCTGAGGTGCGTCCTTATACCGCGGGCTGAGCGGCGGACAGCCGAATCGCTGGAGGATGTTGCCCGGCGTGCGTGTCACCTCCTGATCCAATAGGAAGGGATAGCCGTAGTGGGTCTCGTCTGCGGCGTCGCCCACTAACACACTGCGCAGTCCGGCGTCATGGGCGGCTTTCGCCAGGTGGTGTTGCGCCAGTTCCTGTTCCCAGGCGGGGAGGGTGTCGTTGGTTGTCGCGATGCGGCGAAGGTCGTCTGTCAGTTGATCGCGCGAGACCTGAACGGTGAGATGATGGCTGCCAATTTCGCGCGCGGCCGCGCTGGCGTAGGGAGTGTCGTCTGATCGGACGATCAGCGAGCGGTCATAGTCGAATTCCGCCTGGTCTTGAAATTGAATCGCAAACGTTCGCATTTTTGCGCTGTTGCCGCGGGCCGCCACGGACGTCAGCAGCGTCGAATCGAGTCCACCACTGAGAAACGATCCCACCGGATGATCGCAGCGCAGGATGCGGTGGACGCTTTGCTGTATCCGTTCAGAAAGCTCAGAGGAAAGCGTCGCCTCATCCCGTCGCCATTCACCGGGTATTTTCCAGTCCCACCAGGTGGCCAGCTCAAATTTTTCCCGCGTGAGGCGCAGGCATTGGCCGGGCGGGAGGTGGCTAATCGAGGCGAACATCGATTGCTCCACTCCGCTAAAATAAGGCGCGGCGAGATATTCGATCACCGCGTCGGAATTTACCCGCGGCGACGGATGGATGGCGGCGACAAGGGCCTTGGCTTCCGAGGCGAAGGCAAATACGTCGGGTTCATTCGAGAAAACGAAGGGTTTCACTCCGAGACGGTCCCGGGCGGCCAATCCGCAGCGGTTTCGTTCATCCCAGAGAAAGAAGGCAAACATCCCGTTAAAACGCAGCAAGGCCGCTTCGCCCCACAGCGCGAGGGCCGCGAGCACGACTTCCGTGTCGCATTCGGTTCGAAATTGCCAGCGGTCGCGCAACTCGTCGCGCAGTTCCCGCCAGTTATAGATTTCCCCGTTATAGGTGAGGTGCCAGCGGCCGTCCGGACTGGACATCGGTTGCAAGCCGTTTGAGCGGTCGAGGAACGAGAGACGGGCGTTGCCCAGCGCGGCAAACGAAGTGAGCGTCACATGCGCGTTGTCCGGACCGCGGTGTCGCAGCCGGGATAGCATGAGCTCGACTGCCGGTCGCGAGAGCGCGGCGGGGCGATCAAAACGAACGATGCCGGCAATTCCACACATCAAAAAGTCCCCCGCAGTTGTCGAATGAGCAGGGACGATGTTGCCCACAGCGTCTGCTCCGGACCGATTCCCGTGGAAGGTGTCGGTATGCCCAGAAGTGCGGCAAGTTGCGTTTCAATCCCATTATCGCGGTGGCTTTCGAGGAAAAAATCAGGAGCAATCCGCGGACTCTTTTTGCGCCAGGCGACTTCCTGCGGGAGGATTTGCCCCGCTGCCGCGCGCAACGCGGATTTCTCCTTATCCGGACCGCATTGCAGCGCCCAGGCCATGACTTCTTCGTCGAAGAACGGACTGAGCAACGCGACGCCGGCGGACCGAACCAGCGCTCCGACGATGGGCAGATAATTGCGGCCGTCAGCACCGGCGAACACTTGATCGGCTCCGTCTCCCGTGATGATCGCATCAAAACCCCGCTGCGCGGCGGCTTGGGCGAATAGCAGTTTGGTGACGGGGTGCAGGTTGAACAGAGGAGTCTCGCAGGCGCCGATCGCGTCGGGCAGAGCGGCAA
>JBEHXD010000157.1:0-10028 GCA_048498875.1 Verrucomicrobiota bacterium | reverse complement strand
CATCGTTTTTCGGTCATGAAACGCCCCATTTTTCCGAACGCGGGCATGCATTTCCTCCTGCATTTCGAGCATGGTCGCCATCACCGCCGCTCGCATGGCGTCGGCAATCCGGCTGTCGCCGGTGAGCGCATGCACCATCGACACGCTTTTCGGGACATCGAACGTGAAATCATACCCTGGGCGGCGGTTGGAGACCGTCCGCGATGTCAGCGGGGAGCCGTCAGGTTTTCGGTTTTCTAGGAGTGCGAGGAAGGCGGCCTTATCGATCGCTCCGGACAGGCCGAGGCATTCTGCGCCACGCCCGCCCCACTGACCGGCAATTTCCTGCCCATCGAAGTAATAATCCCCGCGGCTGAGCGATTGCCCGAAGTAACTTCGAGCAGCGGTGGAGGATTCACTTTCTGTTATACGTAGCATGGGGTGTGCGTTTAATAGAGGCTATCAGTGGGCGGTGTTTGGCTCCTAATCGTGACAATTATCTGCGGTTTTTTGGTTGGCTGGCGTTGTTGCTGCTTACTTTTGGCGTGAGTCGTTTGAGTGAACCCAAGTCATTCAAGGGGGCTTTCAGACGTCTCTCCTTTGCCGAGCGTGACCCTTCCTACTAATACATACGCGGCGACCGGCCTAAAAATCCGGACGCGGCCAGTCCCGTTGACGTTTCACGCTGTGGGTGCCGTTCACGCGGACGGTTTTTATGCCCTGTCGCGCTCCCGCACCAACCCGCCACCATGTCAGCCAATCCTCTCGATCAGGTAATCCTTGGGTTCTCCCCGCATGACCCGTTTACGATTCGCGACGCGTGCGAAGGCGTTCAGATTTTCGGGTGTAGCGGCTCCGGAAAAACGAGCGGCAGCGGACGGCTTCTAGCCACCAGCTACCTACGCCAAGGGTTCGGCGGCCTGGTCTTGACCGCCAAGGTTGATGAAACCGACCTCTGGCGACAATACGCCGCCGAGACCGGTCGAACCAACGACCTTGTCATTTTCGGAGCGAAGGAGCCCCAGCGATTCAATTTGCTCGAGTATGAGTGGGCACATGCTGGCGACGGAGCCGGGCATTCCCGCAACATGCTGGAGCTATTTTTGACGCTTGCCGAGATAGCCGACCGGAAAGGTTCCAAGCACGCCGGATCGAACGAAACCTACTGGCAAAACGAGCTGAAAAAACTGGTCGGCAATGCCATCGAAATTCTTCGGCTGGCCGTTCATCCAATCACTTTTCAGAGCATCTACGATGTCGTCATTACTGCGCCCCAAACGGAGGAAGAATGCACGACCGCGGCGTTCCAGAAATCCTCATTTTGTTTCGAGATCGGCAAGCTGGCGTCCAAACGTCTGAACGCGCGAAACAAGAAAGATAGGCTCTCAAAATCCGACGCGGACGACCTAGCCATTGCGACGAAATATTGGATGCGGGAATTTCCGCGCCTAGATCCACGGCCACGCTCAAGCATAGTCGGCAACTTTACGGGTCTTGTTGATCCATTCTTGCGCGGCGTGTTGCGCGAACTCTTCAGCACGACCACGACCGTGATCCCGGACGATACTTTTGACGGCAAAATCATCCTCCTCGATCTTCCGCAAAAGCAGTTCCATGAGGTTGGCGTCTACGCTCAGGTTCTATTCAAATATAGCTGGCAGCGTGCCGTTGAGCGCCGGAAAATCGCCCCTCACTCCCGTCCCGTTTTCCTTTGGGCGGACGAGTCCCAGCATTTCGCCAACGAGCACGACACGCACTTTCAGACCACCGCCCGCAGCTCACGCGTCTGCACCGTCTACCTCACCCAGAACCTGCCAAACTATCACCTCACATTGGGAGGCAGTGGGGGCCCGCTAACCGATTCACTTCTTGGCAATCTTTCGACAAAGATTTTCCACAACAACACTTGCGTCGCTACGAACAAATAC
Organism: Verrucomicrobiota bacterium; assembly: GCA_048498875.1. GTDB lineage: Bacteria > Verrucomicrobiota > Verrucomicrobiia > Opitutales > Opitutaceae > Lacunisphaera. The sequence goes on along the minus strand of JBEHXD010000157.1, from coordinate 8,121 downwards.
GCCTCGGAATTGTTCGCGAGCACGTGGCGTCCGGATTCATCCAGCAGTGGCAGTTTGAGTGATGGAAAGCTGACCACGGGGCAGAGCCAAAGCGAAAAACTCAAGCCCGAGGTTCTGCCGCATGAATTCACCACACTGGCGAAGGGCGGGACGCCGAATAACTTCCTCGTCGAGGGGATCGTTCATCAGGGCGGCAAGACTTTCCGAGCATCGAATGCGAACGCCCTTCGCGTAATTTTCAACCAGCGCATGCCGTGAAGCCAGAGGACAAGGAGCTTCCGCCCGAGCATCCGGCGATTAAGATCATCCGCGAGATGGATGCTAATTTGGATTCAATGGCACCTTTGATCGGGAAGGTCGCAGATGATATCAAAGACATCCTTGCGATCATCGAATCACAAAACCCCGGCTTTACCACAGCCTTTAGGGCGCGCTTTCCGCGTCCGGATGCAAAGCTGTCCATTCAATCACCACCACCTTCCGAATTCCCGCTTACACCCACCACGCCCGAACCAATTCCGGCAATTCAACTCACGTCACCGATGAATACCGCCGCAACGCCAGCACCCGAAGCTCGCCCCATGCATCCCGCCGCATTCGGAACGGTCTTTATTCCGATGGAAAAGGTGCTCGCCGGAATCGGCTCGGGCAACCAAATCGCGCAGTTCATCAAGATCACCTGCCTTTGGCTGGGGCGCGGTCTCATTGCTCCCTGCGAAGTGCTTTTGCGCTCCAGAATTGGTGATCGCTACATCTCAACACCTGTGGTCTTCGCCTGCGTAGTTGCGATATTGGCGATGGAATTCATCGGCTACATGAATCCTGCCAGTCGGCTCATTATTCTCGGTGCCTTCTTCGGCGGGTTGGGCGTTCACAACCGCGTCAATTTTTGGCGCGATCGACGGGGCGATTACTGGCACAGCTATTCCGAAGGCGAATCCTGGCTGAAGCTTCCCGAGATGGATCAGTGGTTGGCGCAAAACCGCTTCACCCTTAATTTTTCGACACTGGTCATTGAACCCGTGGCACTTTTGGTGGCAGCACTTTTTGTCCGGACACTCCTGCGGGGAGGCGAACCCTACACGCGAGGGCTCGGCTGGCACCCGCTGGCGTTATATTTGTTCTGCGCGGGGATCGCATCATTCGCCTATCAGCTCTACTGCTGGAGCGAACGCCGCAAAGCGATCCTTGATGAGAAGGACGCCGATGTCATGTTGGAGATTCGGCGTCTGTCCAAGGAAGTCGTCACCGAGCCTTCTATTCGCCGTTACTGTGGCGTCGCCTACGCGCCGCCACCGGCCAAGACGACCTGGACGCGATAAAAGCATTCCGAACGGAAAGAAACCCGCGGACATTTCGGCTTTCGCTGCGGCGCCTCACCGAGCCGTCGCCGCCTTCGCGAAAGTCTCAACGACCGCGAAGTAGATGAGGGCTCCCGTCCGCACGACATCGGGCGCGAATCCCTCACGCAAGTTCCGGTTTTCGTCCCGACCTCGTGCGACCTCCGCGCGCCTGACGCTCTCAAACATCGCTCACGGCGCAGGCATTCCCCACGCCCCTTCCCCCGCCCAGGAGGGGAACCCTCCCGCTGCGCGTGACCTTGCGCGTGTGCGCGCATCGGCTGCGCCGACCGGCCATGCTCGCTCCGCCAGCGCAGCACGTTACAGCCGAAAACTACGCTAAAGAAAGAAATCGCGCCTGATATCGTGAAGCTAAAAGCCTAGTTTACTTGCCGGCATTGAAGTTACATGTCGGAGTGGATGGCAATCGCAATGTCCCCGCAGCGGCTCTTAAATGCCGGCGAGCGAAATCTAGATCCCGCCACATCAAAGGGTGAATTAATCTAATGGCTTGCATAAGAAACGGATACTGCCGATAATCATGTTCATGTCCTCTGAGACTCCAGCCTTTCATCGGAGCTATGTCGCCAAGGCCGAACATATCGACGTCCAGGGTATTATGGATGGTCTCTATTATCCCTTCTATATGGAGGACTGTCGGCACGTATTTTTGCGCGAAATTCTCAATTTCGACCTGTCAGGTATGTCTCAGCAGGGTGTTAATATCGTTTTGACCGAGTATACCATAAAATTTAAGCGCCCTTTGTTAAAGGGGGACTCTTTTGAGGTATCGTGCAGTGCCAGGAAGGACACGTTGGAAAAACCGGTTATCTACTTTGACCAGCAAATTACTCGTTCAGGGAAAATTACAACTGAAGGTGTCTTTACAGCGACATGCACATCATTAAAAGGTGGAAGACCGTTTATCCCTGAAAAATTGCTTTCGCTAATTCAATAACAACGGCAGCTCAGCTTCTGTTAAAATGAGAAATCAAAGCCTTGTTACCAAGGTGCTGGATGTTTTTTTCATTCGTAAGGAAAGCATCACAGGTGAAAGACGCAGCCGATATCGGCACCTAATATTTGGCATAATCATAGTGCATTTATTTGGACTGAGTTGCTGCATATTCTATTCAGTAATCACAGCATCACCTCCAATTACTAGCATCAGCATATTTGACCGGTTTATAGCGACAACTCAGATTGTTGCTCTTGCGGTAAGCTTGATGCTGTTGTTGCTTTCGTTTAAGGGGGAAGCGCTCCAAGCGCAAACGTTCGAGCTAGTAGCGCAAACATCGCGGTCAACGACTCATGCTTTTACATGTTTTACAGAACACATAATTTGGCTTAGGAAAAATATCACACCAGAAAGATATTGGAACTACCCACTGCATCTCTTCACCTCTGTTTCCACGCCAGCATATGGCGTTGCAGCAACCGTTCCTGACTTAATGGTTGGAGGAACCAAACAAACCGAGAATCGTGATGAGCGCGGACTTGATGAATTTATTGAATACTGCAACGAATGGATTGCTCATTTCCAAAGACAACCAGCACGTTCGGCAATTAAACCAACCTGGGAAATTGCTGTATGGGAGCCCGACGCAAATCGATCGGCCTTTGGACATAAGCTAAAGCAAAGAGGCGCTCTAGCCCATCTAGTCAAATTTGCGGCGGTGCTGGAAAAAATACGGAAGCTTCATGTCGAAGAGCGGGTTAATGTCTCCCTATTTTACACTGATAGGTCGGATGCCCGCGTATTCATGGTAAGCTCCGGCGGTAATTCGTATGGCGGATTACTCGTAACTTTTACACCATTAACACCGTCGGCAATAATGCACAACGGCTGGATATTAACTGGTGTGTCTTTTACTGATCGGGAGGCTTTCGAAAATATAGCAAAGTTTAATTCCAGTCTTCAAAGAAGAGATCACGACCCGGAAAATCCAAGGCGAAATTTTATAGAAGAACTATCCGATCCCTATCGCTGGCTTGAAAAACATTATGGATTGGCTCAGGGGGCGTTAGTTGAACTACGCGCCAGCGTCGCATCGCAACAAGAACTCGACGGACTTTCACCGGGGATATAGATGAGGACTGATTGGCTTAAAGCCAACTGCGCTGACCGATTCGAGTCAGCCACATTTGTGTTGCGCATTTCAGGTAATGGACATGCCTTCATTTGCTTATGCTATCCGACAAAATCAAAGAACTGGAGTCCGCGCGCGCCAAGATCGCCGCGCTTGAATCATCCGTTAGCACCGAACTCAACAAGGAGCTAGCGTCACTCCCTGGGCGCTACGGTTTCGATAGCGTCGGAGCCTTCTTGAAGGCGGTTGAAACTGCCAGCGGCAAGCGTCGCGGACGTAAGGCGAAGGGAGCGGCACCCGCCGGTAAACGCACGCGCGCCAAAATCACCGATGCAACCCGCGCGGAAGTTAAGAAGCTCATTGAGGCCGGAAAAACGGGTGCCGAAATCGCAAAAGCTGTCGGCATCTCACTGCCAAGTGTGCAGAACGTCAAAAAAGCGCTCGGGTTGGTAACGAAGCGCAAGTAGCGGTCTCTGTAGCAAAAAGCCGATGCCCAAGAGTGAGCACCGGCCTTGCGATTGAGGAAAACGTGTGTGCGCGTTTCGTCCTACAGCTTGAGGAAGAAATCCTCACACGCTCTGCGCTTTTTGGTCGCGTCCTCGATAATTGCGGCGAAGCGCGGATATGTTTCATCAAAGCGCTGCTGAACAATCCTCACATAATTGGCATGGCGCTCTTGCTTCGAAATTTTGCCGCCGAGCACCTGCTTGTTCACGGCTTGTCTTAGTGACACATCATCGAGGCCATTGAGCACATCTATTTCAATTATCGGGTGGTGCGAATTGGCCGCGAAATAGTCGAAATCAGAAAGCGCTCTCTGGATACGTTGCAAGGCCTCCCACCGTTCCTTAATCCGGCCAGCGCGTTTATCGGCTTCGAACGATTCGGTCACGAGTTTCTCAGCCTGCACGTCGATTTCGTCGCCATCAATGGCCGAAAGGCCGAATGAATTCCGAAGTTTTCCCAAGTCCTCCTGAACCGATACATTGATGAGCGGTTTGAAGTCACTCAAATCAAGCGTCGCGGTGAGGGGAACGTGGATTGTTTCGTTCTTCTGTTTGACGGGGTGCAGCACCGTCAGCAGGTAGCGCGTTGCCGAGGTCTGAAAACTGACCGTCCTGACGGGGCGGTAGGTGTTTTCGATGAAGGTGAAAACCGCCTCACCGCGAATCATCCGTATAGCATCGACGCTGTTGGTGATGGAGTAGTCGGCGTCGGATACCGTTAGAAAGGATGGCAGGTTGTCGAGGCTCGCTCGTTTGATGGCATCGACAACGTAGGCTTTGTTGAGTTCGGCGAGTGGCGGCGCCGGGGGCGCTTGGACTACAGAAGGAGGCGTTACAACCTGATGTGTTGCAGTGACCGGTGCAGGGCTTTCGACTTTTTCAGTCTTTGAGCATGCCGTCAGAAGGAGGAGTGCCGCAAAAGTGATAGTTAGAAGCTTCATGGATGATAATGGCGAAAAGCCGCGCCAGTTGCCGATGTAGGTGGCCGCTGACGCGGCTAATTTCCGCGCTGAAAGTTTGAAAATTCTGAGATTATTTTTTGTTCGCCTTCACCAGGCGCAGCACACCAAAGAGGCCGAACATGGCAGCGATAAAGAGAAAGACGTAATAAGCTCCGGGCTTTAATACCCATGACCCCTCGCGCTGGAAGGCGTCCATCATGCCTTCAACGGGTCGATGCGATTGCGCGAAGAAGCCAATGATGAGCGCGACGACGATAAGGATGATTCCGAGTTTCATGGGTGTCAGCGTCGCTCCATGTAGATACGTTGGAAGTCATCTACCTCGGTGAAGACACCGACGACGACCTTGCCGGGGATCGTGGAACCCCAAACGCTAACCTCCGTGCGCCTGTCGGCGACGCGGTTAAGCGTGACCGTCATCGTGAGCGCATTGTGGACGGTGGCCGCGATTGTGCCCGCGTGAGCGTCTTGTGACGTGATTCCGCCGCCCAGGGCTCCGAACGTCTCGACCGCTCGTTTGAACGCCGAATCAAAATCACGCTCGACGGTAAACTTCGCCGAACGGGTTTCGGGATTCATGACGACGTTGGGCATGGCACAGCCAGCAAACAGGAACAGCGAGGACGCCATTCCGAGGATAGACAGCAGGACAGTGAGTTTTTTCATGGGAGGCAAAAGGAACCTGCGCAGCCGCGAGGCTGCGTTGCAGTTTAGCTGTGAAGGCCGATCAGGCCGTCTGCGGTGCAGCTACGCGCGCACGCCGTCGCAGGAGCACCACGCCAGCACTCACGACCGCAAGAATGGCGGCGTAGGTCGAAGGCTCAGGAATCGCCGAGGTCGAAAAATTGGCTGTTCCGTCCGGCTGGAACCACCAAGTGGCGTCCATATCGCCGTTACTATAGTAGGAGCCGTTGCCCGTATCGAAGTAAAGCGGTGTATTGTATTGCGTGATGTCATCAACGCGGATGACACCGTAAAAGCCGTCGTTACGATTCCGAAGTATTACGAAGGAATTCAGTCCGCCAGTAACAGTCACATCGGACACGGGTTCAGTCACCCACGGCGTAAACGAAAAGGCGCTGGCGTCGGTAATTTGGTCTATTGAGGAGACACCATTCGCAAGGGCGACCTCGGTATCACCAAACCCGGTATAGAAAAAACCTGCGGTGGAACTCTGGATCGACCAACTCAGCGTGACCGAGTGAACGCCGTCGCCGAAGGTGAAGAGCGCTGGTATGGCGTTCTCCTGATAGTGGTGAATGTTGCCGGTTATCCCTTGCGCATGAGCAAAGGAAGCCGTGGTTGCGGCGAATAAGAGAGCGACGACAGACGTAGACGTTTTCATCGGCTGGAGGGCCTTCATGGGCTGAGTTCACTGGGTTCGGCGTGACGCCACTCAAAACACAGTGACGTGTCAAGGTGTTTTAGATGCGGTTCATCACTAGGATAGCGTCGCGTGTCCAACACCCCTCTTCCTCATTTTCGACAAATTGTTCGAGCTTTGCGGAAGAAACGCGGCCTTACTCAGGAACAGCTCGCGGAAAAGACTGGCTCTGACTACAAACATTATCAGCTCATTGAGATAGGGAAATTTCCGCTTCCATCGTTAGCGATGGTCGCCAAGCTGGCGACCGCGCTCGGAACCAAACCCTGGGTCCTTATTTGCGATGATTTGGCGATAGTGTCACTGGCAACTGGATTGACCCGCCAAGAACTTGAGGACGCCGGAACGCCCGCTAAAGGTCGCCCGAAGAAGATTGGCAGGTTTGCTCACCAGTTCACACCGTCCGATCCTCAGAGCGTCAAAGTCGCCATCTACCGCTTTCAGCCCGACGAAGATTTTGAGGAATTCGAAGCGTTACGGTCTGCGCTCAATGCCGCTGGCGGAATCGAGGTCATCGCCTACACGCATAGCGATGCAGAGGCGGTGCGAATCCTTGACGAACTCAAGCCCGACATCCTGCTTCTCGACCCCGCGAGCTTGGCGCCGAACCGTCTCGATGTCCGGCAGCATGCCCGTGAACAGAAATCCCAAACCAAGTTCGTGTGGTTGGCCTTCGATGACGCCGAGCGACAGGCTGTCCACGAACAGATGATGCCGGACAAAGTCGTCTTGGAAAATAATACCGAGGAAATTCTAGCCGCCATTCGCGAGGCGATGGGCAAAACCAAAGAACAACTCGGTGACGTGGGCTAGCGTGGCGGAGATTCACTCCGACACATTTAGAAAAATTTCGGTTCCTAACGACGAGAAACTGATCTCCTTCGACCCAACCCGCTCTTTGTTTTTGTCACGTGCGCCGTGACGATCTCTTGAATGCACCGGATTTTTTGAGGTGCGCCGCGTATGAATAGGTAGAGGGAATTCATTCCAAAACTCTTACCTACCATGACCATCCTAACCGTCTCGAAACGCGGCACTCTCAAACTTCCAAAAGAAGTTCTTCACCACCTCTGCGGAGCCAAGCACGTTCAAGTGCGCCTTGGCGCCGGAGGCGTCGGATTAACACCCGTGCAGATTCAATCCGCCATCGATCTCAAGGGCATCCCACCCCAAAAATCGATTCCCACGAAGTAGCGGCGCATGACCGAACCAAATCCAACCATGTCATCCACTCTCACCACGGTAGCAGTTGTTCAGCCTTCTGCGTTGATTCCACGGTCAGCAACCGAGGCCGCCAGTGCTTTCACGCGGGCGGAGCTTGCCACACGCTTGGGCGTGCATCCGCGCACGATCCGGCGATGGGAGGCGCAGGGACTGGCGGTGCATAAAATCACTCGAAAAACGGTGCGGTATTCATGGTTGGACGTGGATCAATTTCTCTCACGGACAAGGATAAACCCTGCCACCTAATCACCCTTGGATTTTCTCCCCGGAGTGAAGCGAGCCTCGCGCAAGCGAGGCTTTGCCGTTTAAGAGGGGACGCTAGCCGAAAACTATCCATGTTTTCCGCATAAGGCTCATCTAAAATGGCTTAAAAAAGTGTCCAAGAAGTGTCCAAGATGCTCAAAACTGCCTTAGAATCGTATCCGGCGAAACGGACAGTGGAGGACAAAAAGTGTCCAAGAAGGGCATGAAAAGTGTCCAAGAAGTGTCCAAGATCACTTTTCTAAAGCAAAACGGCTCGCGTAGGTAATTACGCAAGCCGTTATTGTTTAGTGTTTTAAATTGGTGCCAGAGGCCGGGATTGAACCGGCGACCAAAGGCTTATGAGTCCTCTGC
>JBEHXD010000156.1:0-10056 GCA_048498875.1 Verrucomicrobiota bacterium | reverse complement strand
GGGGGGAGCGCGGCCTCCGGACGCGCCGGTTACTCGCAACGACAAATCGCCGCGGAAAAAACGCGCCCGGAGGTCGCGTTCCACCCATTGTCACGGCTTGAGCGTGCTGAAAACGAATTCGCGTTCCGCACCGGCACGCTCGTGGCATCGGAAACATGACTGGACGGCAGCGCCGGCACCTACCTTGCGGATCGTGTGGCTGTCCTGATCGAACTTCGCAAAGCCCCAGCCACCGGTCGACGCGTAGCGCCTGTCACGGACCATCACGTCCGTGGATTGACGTGCCCCTTGCACAAGTCCGCTTCGCGCTTCTTCAAGAAAAAACCAGTCGGCAATCAACACGGCACCCTCGGGGAAATGCCCGGTACGATAACCTTCGAGTGCCGGTTCATTGGCATAGAGGTGATGAACCAAACCCTGCGGCGCGGGATTTCCGGTACCGGGGGCATGGGTGCCGGGCTCAGCTTGTTTGGCTGGCGTAACGACACTGGTGATATGCATCCACCGCCGGAAACCCTCGGGATAAGGCACCTCGGGAGCAGAAGCGGTCGGCACGGTCGCTTGCGCGAAGAGGAAAGTCGCCAGCGCAAAGGCGCCGGCTGACAGGAGAATTCCAAGTTTCATGGGTCCAGCCAACGACACGCCGTACCCGGCACAAACTTCGAGCGACCAAGGTTGAATTTGGCGGCTCCAAACCTGAAACCAATCGCCAGGAATGTAGCGGCGAATATGAATCCGCTGGCGATGAATTCTGGTGATATGGGTAAATGGAATTACCCAGGATTCTCAGTGTATCAACCCCACGGAGACCGGTTTTTACTCCCAATTTGGGAATCACCGATAACTGAATCAGACTTCACCTGATGCGCCTGCGGACTGCCCGCCTTGACAATTTTGCGTTCGGGGCGCGGGCTCCCTATGGCACTCAACCCTCCCCTGCTTATGAAAATTACCCTCATGATGAAGGCGGCTCTCTCGGTCACTTTGTTGACCTGTTTGGCAACGACTGGTTCTTCCGCGATGATCACGTATGGCGATGCGGACGTATTGGGCACAGGCTCCTATGGCAGCGATCCCACCGCGGGGGCCACACTCCAAGGGCTCGCGTCAGGCACTGTGACTTTCGCATCCCTGGTGACAGGACATAGCTTCCCATTCTCCCCCAGCGGAGGTGACTTTGCCGGCACGGATCAGATTTTTGTCGGGTCAACCCAGACGGGGGCTCACGATGGTTATTCCGGCGCCGGTTCGCGCCTCAATGGCCCGCAACTTTTCACCCTCGATTATTCGTCGCTCGTCCCACCGGGATCGAAGATCGGCACCCTGACGCTTGGGATCGCGGCCGACGATTTTCAATTTCCATCGTTTGGCCAGCCCTTCACCGCCAGCATCAACGGCACCACCAACAGCGCGCTCACGACCGCGCTCAATGGCCTGAATCAGACGGGACCGGTCGTTCAGTTTTTCACCATTGGACTCGATACAAAAACGTTGAGCAGCAACCACCAGTTAACCCTGGCGATCAATCAACTGGGTGACGGCGGTGATGGCTGGGCCTTGGATTTTCTCACGGTCGGTGTGACGACCTCACCCGGCTCCCTGAATCCCGTGCCTGAACCGGCCGCGACCTCGCTCTGGGGTGCCGCCGTCGCCCTGAGTCTGGTTGGCCTCCGGATCAGATCCAAACTGCGCACTAAAACACCGCAGGCTGTCTGAAGATCAGTTACACAAGTGCACGGAGGAATCATCCGAATACGAGTTGGCTCATTTCAACTCCGTGCCCTCCTCCCGAACTCTGTGTTCTCTGTGACAAAAATCCGAAATCCTGAACTCTGATTTTTAACAGGAGGAAACAGAGTTAACACAGAGCGGATTTTACACGAAGGAAGCAAGGACACGGCTTCTTCGCTTCCTTTGCGTTCTTGGTGTACAAATATTAGTCCGAATCCCCATTCCCTCCGCTAGCTTCTGTGAAAATATCGGGGGCATAAAAAGACCGATGAGGGCATCGGTCCCTACCCAGCGAACTGACGTTCGCTGCTACAAAGTCACCTTTCGTGAAATTTCGTGTGTTTAGTGGGCAAACTTCTGCTCTCTTCCGGAAGCGCCTGCTCAGTTAAAGGGCGTATTGCGCGGTTACACCCGCTGCCGAAGTAGCGGAGTTGGCGGACTGGATTGTCGTATCCGTTATGAAATGGGCAACGACGCCCTTAACGGTCCCCACCCGCCATGAAATTCCGCCTACTCTCCACGCTTGGTTCGCTCCTGTCACTCAGCCTCGCTGCGGTGACTTTAGTCCGTGCCCAAACATCCGATTCACCGAAATATTTTTTCACCACTTTCGCCGGGACCGCGAGCGCCGGCAGCGCCGACGGAACGGGGTCGACGGCACGATTCAACGGCCCCGTGAGCTGTGTGATGGACAAGTCCGGCAATACCTATGTCACAGACTCGTTTAACCGGATCATTCGAAAAATTTCCGCCAGCGGAGTCGTCACCACGCTGGCCGGGAAACCGGGTTTTATCGGCTCCGATGACGGCACTGGGGATGCCGCGCGTTTTTCCTTTCCCTTGGGGATAGCGATCGACGCCACCGGCAATCTCTTTGTGACGGACTCTCAAAACCACACCATCCGCAAAATCACGCCCGCCGGGGTCGTCACCACGGTGGCAGGTCAGGCCGGAATTTCGGGTTCAGCGGATGGCAACGGCAGCACCGCCCGGTTCAATCAACCGGTGGGCATCGCGATCGATACCGCCGGGAATCTCTACGTTGCCGACCAGAAAAACTTCCGCGTGCGCAAGATCACAGCCACCGGCGTAGTAAGCACCGTCGCCGGGGATCATGAGGATTATTTCGGTTCCGACGGCCCAATCAGTACGGCTCTCTTCGGTTTGCTTAACGGCATTGCCGTCGATCAGTCCGGCAACGTGTATGTCACTGACCGGAACAAGCTCAGAAAAATCACCCCCGGCACGGACGTCACCACCCTCGCCACATTTTTCTATTTTACTTCTCCCTACAAGGGCTCCTATGAAGGCGAATTGTGGGGCTTGATCATCGACGCCACCGGAAATCTTTATACGAGCGATTCAGACTACGGCGTGGTGGGGAAATATTCCGCCACCGGGGGATCCTCCCTCGTCATCGTGCCTCCTTTGTTTGCGGCGAGCAATCCCTCCGCCCTCGTCACCACGCTGGAGGGACCGCACGGTATCGCGTTTGATCAGGGCGGAAATCTGATCCTGGTCGAGACGACTTCCAACACGCTGAAAAAAATCACCACTGGTGGCGCGGTTTCCATCCTCGCCGGTCTGCCGCCTTCCGAGAGCGCCGGCAGTGCGGACGGCACGGGTACGAGCGCGCGTTTTTCCGGACCTGATGGGATGGCCGTGGGGCCGACCGACGAGATCTACGTCGCCGACAGCAGGAATCATGTGATCCGAAAAATCACCCCCGCGGGAGTGGTCACCACGATCGCCGGCAAGGCGGGCACCCCGGACTACGTGGACGGACCGCTGACCACCGCCCGATTTTCCTCTCCCCGCGGCCTGGCGATGGACGCCGGTGGAAATCTGTTCGTGGCGGATGAGGGAAATTCCGTCATTCGCAAAATTTCATCCGCGGGAATTGTATCCACTGTTTCCGGGCAACCCGGAAAGCCCGGCCACACCGATGGCCCGGCCGGCACGGCGCAATTCAGCCTGCCTGCCGGCGTGGCGGTGGACGCCACCGGCACTCTCTTTATCGCGGAATATGGTGCCATCCGACGCGTCAGCCCTTCAGGCGAGGCCTCCTACTTTGCGAGTGCCTCCCTTTTCCACAATCCCATCGCGGGGCTGGCCACGGATGCCGCCGGCAATCTCTACTGGAGTGATTCGGATTCGATGGTGATCAAAAAACTGGCCTCCCCCAGTACAGCCGCCGCCACCGCGGCCGCCTCGATTTCCACCGCGTCTGCTCCTCTCCACCCGAACAGAATTTTTGTCGATCGCTCGGGTCAGATCTACGCGACGAGCGACTATTATCCGGGTGCCACCCAGGTGCACAAGGTGGCCGCGGATGGTTCGGTGCAAACCCTCGGTGGTCAGCCCTACGTCACCGGCAATACAGACGGATTTGGGTTGGACGCAATTTTCAACGGCACCCAGGGCATCGTCGTCGATCGTGCTGGCAACATTTATGTCAGCTGCTTCGCCGACAACACGATTCGCAAGGGAGTCCTCTCCGGTCCCCCGGTGATCTCGACCCAACCCGCCAATCAATCGGTCGCCGTCGGGGGCAGCGTGCAATTTTCCGTGGCTGCCACCGGCACACCCACGCCAACTTACCAGTGGTACGTCGGAGGAACTGCCCTCAACGGAGCCACCGGCAATAGTCTGAGCATGACGAACGCTCGCAGCACCGACGCGGGCGATTACACGGTAGTCGTCACAAATGTACTCGGCAGCGTCACCAGCAACAAAGCCACGCTCACCGTCACGGCCACTCCGACGCCCCCTTCTTCCGAAAATAATCCGACAAGTGGAGCGGGCAGTGGCGGCGGCTCGACGGGCATTCCGTTCGTCCTGGCGCTGGCGGCACTCATTTTCTACAGGAGGAAACAGAGTTAACAGAGGCCGGATGGTAGGGGCCGACGCCCTCATCGGTCTTGTTTTGGCGCAGAGCGCACAGAAAACTCGTCCGATTTTATGTTGTTCATTTTCCCAACTCCGGGCCCTCCTTCGAACTCTGTGTTTCTGTGAGAAAAATCCAAAACTCTGAATCCGGAATTTTCCACCACTGATCTTCACCAATGAACACTGATTTTAACAGGAGGAAACGGAGCTAACAGAGAAAGGGATTTTACACGAAGGAAGCAAAGAGCGCCAAGAAATGAAAGCCCTTCTTCGCTTGCTTTGCGTTCTTGGCGAGAACCTGTCCGCCGCATTTGTTCAAACCCTCAGTTACCTCTGTTGTCTCCTGTGAAAACACTCCGCGGCATCGAACCAGACCGATGAGGGCATCGGTCCCTACCTCGGCGAACTAACGTTCGCTGCTGCAAAAACGACCATTCGTGAAATTTCGTGTATTTCGTGGGCGAAACTATTCGCGGGAAATTCTCCGGGAAAAAAGCTTCACCGGTCCCATCAATCCTGATTCGGGAAGCGGTTGCGGCGGAGGTTCACGACCGCCGGGCGCAGGACCCGGGTCGGGCAGGATTTTCTTTTCCGGCGGCAAGCCCCGATCGCCGAGCAGCCGGTTGGTCCACTCATTGGTCACTTTGATCTGAAGCCGGTTTTCGCCGGGCTTTAACGCGCCGCTCACGTCGAGCTGCCACGGTGCTTTCCAAAGGATGCCAAGCGATTGTCCATTGACGAAAACCTCCGCGACGTCCCCTACCCGGCCAAGATCCAATACGAGCGCGGCATCATCTTGAAACCACGCGGCCGGCGCCTGCAATGTCCTGGTGTAGGTGGCAGTGCCCGAAAAGAATTTTATCCCGGAATCGGCTTTCATCGTCCATGGGCCGAGCTGGTCGACGTGGATGCCCGCGGGCGCTCCGAGTTTTTCCGGAAAGCTGAGCTCCCAATTTTCATCCAGAGTCGCAAGCGGCGTCAAAATCCTGGCGATCGGTGCCGGCGCCGGGTCGCCAGCCACTTTGCGAAACACGACAAACACTGATTCGCGTTCCGCGAGGTGAAGCGGCACGATTGTTCGGTCGCCCGTCATGCGACAATCCGTGTGCTCCGACTTCCCCGTGTCCGGATGCCACAGTTCGGCTTCCCTGCCCGACACCCGAAAACGGGTGTCGAAATCCCGGGCTTCGTCAGTGGCGTTGACCACGTAATAGATGTCGGCATCCGCCGTGCGGCGATGAATCCACGATACCCCGGCGTCGAGTCCGCGGGCGTAATCGAAATCCTTCGCAATTTTCAGCGACTCCAACGTTTCCGCCAGCGGACGCCCCCAGACCACGCGCCCCTTGCCGAAATACCGGATCGTGCGGCTCACCCCATCGAGATCGCCCCACAACTCTGTGGCGGTCGCCTGCACGTCCGCATCTGCGGCGGGGTAGCCCGCGAGGCTCGGCGATCGCAACGGTTTCCGACCGGTGATCGTCGCACCACCCGCGACCAGCTCGCGCAGCTTGTGCAGCAGCTCGGGACGCATCCGGTCAGTCTCGGGCAACACCAGCAGCCGGTAATTCATTCCGTCCGGCAGCACGAGCCGTCCGTCGTCCGCCACCGACAGCCGGTTCAGCAGCACGTCGGCATTGATGAAATCGTAATCGTAGCCCTCCGGCGGGGCCGGCCGCGTCCCTGACGCCCAGATGGGCGGCGTCGACGGCGCTCCCTCGTTCAACAGGTACGCCACGTCAGCCACTGGTTTTCCTTGCTGAAGCATAAAACTGCTCCGCGCAAAGTAACTCATCAGCGGCTGCGCCTGCTCCGCCCAAGTGATGTTGCGATTGAGATGCGTGCCGACCATCGTGTTGCCGGGCTTCGTATCGAGCGGTTGATGCGCGGACGTGTGAAACACCAGCCGGTTGATTCCCTGAGCCAGCCAATAATCGGCCACCTTTTTTAAGGTGTAGGGCGATTCGTAGCCGCCGCCCGTGAACGACTCGGCCGCTACAATCGGTTTTCCGTACACATGGGCCGCCGACGCCGCGCCGCGTACATCCTGAAAATACATCAGGTGGGGATGCAGATCGCGCACCCAGAATTCCGCCATGGGAATCTCGACCTTGCTCTTGTTGAGCAGCGTGTCCTCCGGCATCTCCAGCGAAACGCCCGCCGCCTCGGCGTAAATCCCGAGCCCACGTTCGCGTAGTTTTTCCGCCATCGTGCCGTAGTGATTGTCGGCCCACAGATCGGCGAGCGTGCGTCGAAAGTCCCACAAAAACCGATCGCTCACGTCGGCGTTGTCCACCACGCGTCCGGTGAGCGCCGGCAAATAAGGTGTGGGATCGTAGCCGCGCCTTTTCCAAAATTCCGCGGCCATTTCATCGGTCCAGTTGTTTGTGCCCGCCTCCCAGCTGTCCATCATCACATAGCGCAGACTTTTTCCGAACAGCGGACCGAGCGCCTGCTGCAGCGGATCGAAATAACCGCGCACGTAAGCGTCCATGTGCTTGCGACTGAGTTTGTCCGCTTCCAAACCGGAACCGGCCGGTGTCGCCGGACGATTTTTTGCGCCGGTCAGCGAATAGCCCAGGCGCAGGATCGTCCATTCTCCCGGCGGAACCGACCACTCAAGTTCGCCGTCTGGTTTCATCTGCTTTGTGAGATCGACCACCTCGCGCGGCGCCACCGAGGTTTCGGCGGGAACGTCCAATGAAGGCACCGTTTCGTACTCAAAAAGAAAACTGAAACCCGCCTTCTCCTCCCACCGCTGCACCCGCGCGCCACGATGCAGGACCGCTTCGCTCAAGACGTATTGCGTCGCAGGTGAGGCCGGCGCCTGACTCATCGTCGCTGCGGGACCGAGCGGCGCACCGGTGAGTTCGATCCGGTAGTATTTCGCCGTGGTCAGCGGAAAGGAATACGTCCGCACCATGCCCTGGCGATACAGCTGGCTGCCGGGAAAGACGACCAACGCGTAGAAATTTATTCCATCATCGCTGGCCAGCAACCGACCCACGGGAATGCCGTTCGCGCTGCCGCCTTTTCCACCGAGCGTGATCGCCCGCGCGGAAAACGGGATGGGGAATTCATACTGGATCCATGCGGCACCGCCGTCTTTTGGCGCAGGAATGGTCAACTGCGTGTTGAGGTCGTCATCGAGCAACGCGTTTCCGTCGATCGGGCCGTTGTTCGTGGTCACGGTGGGTTTATCCGCCGCGACGTTTTTTTCGTCCGCGGGTGTGCGGTAGGCGACAACGGCACTATCCGCATAAAACGGCCGTTCGGTTGAATCAGTGCTGTAGTAGCCAACGCCCGTGTTGCGAATCTGACCGATGTTCGAATGTGGCGCGGTGAGTGTACCGGAAAACTTTGCCGGACCGGTGACACTCGTCTCACTCCACACCAATTTCTTCATCGCCTGTTCGGGTTTGACCCAGGGTCCGCCGGTTTCACTCCAACCCGGGGAACTGAAAATCGCCATCTCCAGCCCCAGTCGATCCGCCTCGGAGGCCGCAAAGCGCACGGCGTCGTACCATTCCGGTGTGCCGTACGGGACTTTCGGTTCCACCGACTGGCCGCGGCCGTAGTTCACATCGGCGAGCATAAATCCGCCAATCCCCACACGCTTCATCCACTCGAGATCCTTCGTGATGCCCGCCTTCGTGACGTTGCTCATTGTCCAATGCCACCACGTCCGCGGCTTGGCGGAATCAGGGGGTGTCTTGAAACCGGCGACCAAGGGATCGGTGACGGTTTGCGACTGGGCCACGACGGGGATGGCCAACGAAATCCCTGCGACCAATGACAAACCAATGACAAGACCCAGCCGGTTGGTAGAGTTCATGGGGGTAATCCTACGCTGTCCCGCACTCACGCGCGGGACAGCTCCACAGAATCGGGACCGTCAGAATTTCCAAACCCGGGATACACGGATGCCGATCCGAGGTAGGGGCCGATGCCCTCATCGGCCTGGGTTGCGCGGGCTTGACGCGTTTGTTTTAAAAATGGACCTGAACCAGACCGATGAGGGCATCGGTCCCTACCCAGCGAACTGACGTTCGCTGCTACAGCCAGAAATTTCGCGCCCATTCGCGTGATTCGCGGGCAAACTTCCGGCACCCCTCAAATCAACTTCAGCTGCTTGCGGGCGGTGGTCGCCAGTTCATTGAAGCGGGCGGCGTTGGCCGGCAGGCGATAATCGGTACCGTAAGTGGGAATGATGGCCTCGATGCGCTTCCTGCCGGCGTCGCCGGCGAGCAAATGCGGGAAGCTTGTCTTGATTACTTCCATCACGATGTTGACGGAAACCGACGCACCCGGAGATGCGCCGAGGAGCGCGGACATGGATTTGTCGGCGCTGGTCAGCACCTCCGTGCCGAAGTGTACGATGCCGGCCTCGCCGTCGGTCTTCTTGATGGCCTGGACGCGGATGCCGCCATCCACGAGCTTCCAGTCTTTCTCCTGGGCGTTGGGATAGAAAATGCGCATTACCCTCATGCGGCCGGCCATGCTTTGCGTGCCTTGCTGCACGAGATATTTAACGAGCGGGATATTCGTGGCGGCAATCTTGAGCAGGGTGCCGACATTGTGCGGCTTCACGGATCGGAGAAGGTCCGTCCAACTGCCCGTGCGGTGCAGGAAGCGCGTCGTCCACGCGGCGAAGGGTCCAAACAGGAGAGTCTTCCTGCCATCGAGCAGGCGGGTATCGAGGTGTGGCACCGCCATCGTGGGCGCCTCGGGTAGATTTTGCCCGTAAACCTTGGCTTGGTGCTTCGCGACGATTTCAGGATTGTCGCACACGAGCCAGTGACCACCGATCGGAAAACCACCGAGGCCTTTCGCTTCGGGCAAGCCGGCTTTCTGCAGAAGCAAAATGCTGCCGCCGCCCGCGCCGACGAAAACAAACTTGGTGGTCACGGTGCGCTTCCGGCCCGTCTTGGGGTCGCACGCGGTGACGTCCCATCCCGCTCCGTTCTTCTTTAAATCAACCACCTTGGTGCTCGCCGCCACCGCGCAGCCTTCCTGGCTGCCGAGCCACGCGAGGAGCTTGCGGGAAAGATTACCGAAGTTGACGTCCGTGCCGCCGTCCATCTTTGTCGCGGCAATCGGCTGGGCTGGATCACGACCCTCAGTGAGCAACGGTGCCCACGAACCGATCTTCTTGTGGTCGGTGGTGTATTCCATCGAGGCGAAGAAATGGTGCGCGGACATTCCATCGAAGCGCGACTTCAGGAACTTCACCTGGTCCTCGCCGTCAACGAAGCTGATGTGCTGGAGCGGATTGATGAACTCCTTGGGATTATCGATCATACCGCTGGCCACGGCGTGGCCCCAGAATTGGAGCGATTGTTCGAACTCCTGGAAAATATCGATGACCTTCTGCACCTTTACCGGGCTGCCATCCTTGGGGATCGGCGTATAACTGATCTCGCAGATGCCCGCGTG
>JBEHXD010000155.1:0-10067 GCA_048498875.1 Verrucomicrobiota bacterium | reverse complement strand
CGAGAGTCGGTTGGGCCGTCTGGCCGTCTATTCCGCGGTGATGGCCGTGGCGGCCCTCTTGATTTCGAGATACCTGAGCTGGCACTGGCTGTACGCGAATGCGATGGATATCGAGGAGGCCGCCCGCCCTGTCAGTACGGAGGCCGGAAGGACCTTCGATGCGATGAATGCCCTTTGGTTGAGGACTCGTGACGCGGCATTGGACATGATGCCTTCTTACCTGGTGGATACGGGCGGTTCCGTGCTGAGCTTGGTATTCGGGTTGAATGCGGTGGTCGCCGCATGGCGCCGCAAAAAGCCAAACCTCCCAGCTGAGACGACGTCACCCAAGCGGGAAAGCTCATCCTGAACGTGAGGCAAACATGACCTTTTCCCAATTACTACTCTGCGCATCGAGTGACCTTGGTTTGCTCGAACCGGTAGGCGACGCGCTCATCGAAAAAGAGCAAGCGTTGACAGCCCCCGAAAAGGTCGTGCTCACGTTGTGGATCTACCTTGCGGCGAATCCGGAATGGAAACCGTTTCCCGTGGAGAGAGGTGAACTGGAACTGTCCTTGCGCGAGGTCGGTGAGGAGCGAATCGCCGACGATCTTCCTGCCGTTCTTGCGGCCCCGAATTTCGAGCGGGCTAGCCAGGTGGCCCGGGCCTGTGCGCGGTATGTTAGAATTCACGCATCCAAGTTCAATTTCAGTGGTGATCTTGCAATTCGAGCACCCGACGCAGGTCATTCGTTGCCCCAAGAACGAATGGCGGCAATTTTTCGCAATACCCCACGAACCTGACCAAGGCAGCTGACCTTTTCCAGCGCTTGAGCTGACACATTAGCCAATTATGCAGGCCAAACCTAAAGTAAGAAGGGTCGTCGTCGAACGGAGAGCGTTTGATGCGCTCCAGCTCCGCCTGCTCAGGGAAATCGCTCATGAAATTAAGAACGCACTCGGTGCCGGGGGAATCGCCGGGGAAAAAGCGCGCGAGTTGACGGAAAATCTCACCTCGGGAATTGCGGCGATCATCGATGGAAGTCGGGTGATGAAGCTTGGTGGCTTAGCTGTTGAGCCGGTCCTAACCTTTCGAAATGATGACGCTGATTTGATTGGGGCCGGAGGAAGTTCCTGGATGCACGAGTACGCGAACGGGATGGTTGAAGAAATCTTCGCGGGACCCCGGAAGGTTGGCCCGAGGATCTGGTTTTTGCGGCTCGAATTTACGGAGAAAAGGCGCGGCGCCTACAGTATTGGCGTGGACATGACGAAATCCGAACATGCCATCTTGGATGAACTATCGGATGACTGGAAAATAATCAGGCAAGCCAGACGTCGGGGCGGCGAAATCGCAAAGGTGTCTTTGACCGGACCCAACGGATTGAAGAAGAAGCTTGATGCCCGGCTGCTCTTTGCCGCGGGATTTGATGAGGCCGGCTTGTACGGGATTTTAAAACAAGCGGACCAAGCACACTGACGGGAGGCGGGACTGAAGGGGATATATGCCGCATCATAGTAAAAGCTTTGCAAGGTGTGGCGAAAGACTGCCTACTGAAGTATTCTTCGCGCATCCCGAAAATACCGGCACGTTGACGCTGGCGCTGCTGATTGGGGAGTTACGGAGGGCAGGGCTGAGTCCGCGAATCACAGAAGATAAGGTGCGGCAGCTTTGGATTGAGTTCGACGGTTTTGAATCGAGATTGCTGGCCATGAAGGAAGAGCCGCTGGGTTTGATCACCTTCCAGCTTTACGGTGATGTGGAAACCGGAATGGCGATGGCCACGGCCATTGAAGTGGTGCTTCAACTCCACGGTTACGTCGATAGGGAGCAGTTTTCCGGATAAAAATAAATGTCCTCAGATTACCTCAAATTGGTTCCGGCAGACCTGCACTTCGTCCCTGACAAGGTTGCGCAGGAAAAAGCCGTTGCGGCTCTCGCGGCGTTGCTGCCCGAAGGGAGCGAATGCGAGGCGCAGGACTTTGGCCAGGTAGTCTTCATCGACCAGGGTGAGAACATGGAGGCAATCATCTGCCCGGCGTGTTCGAAACGACTTCCCCTCGACGACGGTTCCGATGCGACTTCCAGTCAGGACTGGTGGCAAAACGCCATGGACGAACTCGAAGAGGGCGGCGCAGAAGGCATCCGCGTTACCACGCCTTGTTGTTCGCAATCCGTGCCGCTCGTGATGCTGCAATTCGACTGGCCGGCGGCCTTCGCCCGCTTTGAGTTGCGAATTCTGGATCCCTGCATCGGGGAGAATCTTTCGCCGGAGCAACTGGCGCAGTTTGAGGAGATCCTGGGTTGCGATCTGCTCCAGGTTCGGGCGCACTATTGAAACAAATAAGAACTCCTGCAGTAGCAGCTCTGAGCTGGGACGCGGGGAAAAATATAATTTTATGGGTCTCTTTCTGGCATTGAGTGGAGTGGTTGGCTGCACCGGCACCGAGGTGGCTGCGGCGTTGACGGAGTTTGCCGGGAAATATTCCGGACACATGCGCCGGGCGACGGCGAATGAGGATGACGCGACACGCCTCGTCATCGCACCGGGGCCTGCCGGCGCGACCATTCTCTATCCGTCGGGCTTCCTCGAGTGGGACAAGGCGTCGGAGTTTCTTTCCCTCCGCCTGCAAAAACCGGCGTTCTCATTTCACATCCACGATGGCGATCTCTGGATGTTTCACTTGTACGTCGAGGGACGGGTCGCGGCCGCGTTCAATCCCATTCCCGACTATTGGGGGGATATTTCCGAGGAGGAAGAGCGCCTGATGCGGGGAGACGTGTCGGTCATCACGCAGTGTGTGCCCGGTCTCAAAGCGAGTGCCGTTGAACGTTATCTCGTACGCTGGGACCTCGACGCGGAGTCACCGGGGAAAGCCTATCCTGATGACGAGTTCTCGATTGGGGAGGACTGGCAGTTGACCGATTTTATGAAGAAACTCGGATTCGTTTATCCGCTGGATCAGAAAGGCGCGCCGATGGGGGAGTGCTTTGGCTTCCGCGTCGATCTTCCCAAAAATACCTGAAACCAAAGAAAGCAACCGAAAGAAAACTCCAGCAGCGCGCCGCGGCGTCAACGTCCGGCCAGGATTTCCACCAATGAAAAAACTCCCCGTTGATTTCAAATTCCTCGGCGACATGTACAGGGATGACTATTATCCGCCCCGCCTCGTCGACAAGGTGCGCGGTGCCATCAAGGAACTCGTCGCGTTTCTGGAAAGCAGTCCGCATTCCCCTGATGAGGTTCAAGCGGAGCTGGACCGGGTCACGCGGGTCATCAACGATCTGCAGGGTGAGTTCGAGGAAAATGAGAGCGAAATCGAAACCGTGGCGCGGGATTCCATTGGCACCACCGTCGAGGAAATCCTGAAATTTTTCGCCGTGGATATCGACATCGAGACCGCCATCCGTGAACGGGATTGGTGAGCTCTGACAACACTCAACAGAAGTAACCCGCCAATTTGACCATGCCCTCTGAAAATTCTCCCTCGCGTCGCCGGCAGGTTTGCGTTCTCGGGAGTGCGGAACCGGGATCGAGGGCGTACGATTTGGCCGCCGGCGCCGGTGAACTGCTGGCCCGACTTGGGATCACGCTGGTCAGCGGCTGCGGCAGTCCGGCTACGCGCGTCGCGGCCGAGCGAGCGCTTGGAGCGGGAGGTCTCGTCGTGAGCATCGTGCCTTCTGACGACATCGGCCTGAAGGACTGGCCCTGCTCCGTTTTGGTGCCATGCGGAATGGGCGATGCGCGAAATCTGATCATGGCGCTGGCGGGGGATGCGTGTCTGGTGATCGGCGGCCGTGCCGGCACGATTTCAGAGGTGTGTCTGGCCTGGTTGCACCATCGCCCCTTGCTGCCGCTGGTGGGATGTGGCGGCTGGTCGGATCAGCTGGAGAAAAATCCTCCGGACGAACGTCGCAATTCCCCCATTTTGCCCTGGAGCTCGATTGAAACTCTCGAGGCACAGCTTCGGGCGCTGAGACTGGCGTGATGAGGGAATTGCTGAATCAGTCGCTGACAAAGCGACTTGAACCAACGCGCCTCGTCCGCGGCGAATCCGGACTTTAGAAAAATGCCGCTCTACGACGCCATTGGGAAGGACTACGCGAAGACCCGGCAGGCGGATCGGCGCATTGTCCATGGTCTTTGTGAAGTCCTTGGCCTAGCGCCTTCGTCCACCATTTTGGACGTGGGCGCTGGGACGGGAAAATACTCGCGTGCATTGGCCGATCTGGGCTTCCAGGTAAATGCGGTGGAACCCTCCGAGGTCATGCGCGCTCAGAGTCTTCCTCATCCCCGGGTCAAGATGATCGCCGCAGTCGCCGAGGAGATTCCACTGCCCGCGGCTTCGGCGGATGGGGCGGTGATCGTTCTTGCGCTGCATCATTTTTCCCATCGGGAAAAGGCCTTGGCGGAAATTTTGCGTATTATTGGCCGTGGCCCCTTGGTGATATTCACTTTTCAGCCCCGGGAAATGAGGCGCTTTTGGCTGGCAGATTATTTTCCGAAACTCGGACGCGAAATTGACTCGTCGTTTTCCCAGCTGAAAAATGTCGCGGAAGAGGTGCGCCGGCTGACTGGGCGGAAAGTTCGTGAGATCCCATTCCTTCTGCCACACGATTTGGAGGACAGATTTGCGGCGGCGGGCTGGGCGGAGCCGGAAAGTTATCTTAAGAGCGAAATCAGAAACGGCATATCGTCGTTTGCCTTGATGGATCCCGCAGAAGTGAGTGACGGTATTGCCCGTTTGTCCGCCGATCTCGCCTCCGGAGAATGGGATCGTTGGCACGGTGCTTTGCGTACGCAGGAATATTTTGATGCCGGTTACCAATTCATTGTCACAGAAGCAGAGGCTGGCACACCTTCGCAGGCAGTCGGTCCCACCGAATGTCCGACCGTTTAGGTGGAACCAGACCTCCGGGCGGGTTTGACGCACGGGGGGAAGCGATATCGTGCGCGAGCCAACGCGCCCGGAGGTCGCGTTCCACCATTGCCGTCAGCGATGAGGGGTGAATTTCAAAGGCGACGTCTGGAAGGCGGCTCGTGAGGAGAGCCGGCGATTGTTCCAGAAATTTTTGGACGAGAGCGGGAAACTTGCCCCGCCAAATCCCGGGAGGGAAAAAGTTATCGGCTGGTGTTACTGGAAGGAACCTGAGTCGAAGTTGCCAGACCAGCCGCCGGTAACACCATCGGCCTAACAAAACCATGGGACAAGTAGGCGATCTTTATCTCATCCCGCGCGAGAAAAGGGCTTTCTGGGCGACTGAACTCGAACAACTGGGGTTTACAGTTGAAGATTGGTCGGAGCGGTTGAGCGAAGACGAAAAGCATACGTTTATATTTCTCGGAAAACTCAGGAATGGAAAAAAGAACGTTGGATCGACCTCCGGTCCCGGGGACCGGATTTCCTCCTGGTCGTGAGGTTCGCGGATCGGGATGATCAGGATTTTCTGGGGAAAACGATTGGGTCTCGTTTTTCAGCTCCTCCGGAACCGAAGAAAAAGTGAAGCAGCGCTCGACTTTGAAAAGGCGTTGGAGCAACTGTCGTGGCTACGCCAACAAATCTCTAGATGCTTGGCGCTTGCTCCAAGCAAAACGATACCATGACCCAGGTTTATAAAACTCCCCGATGCCCGTATGATAAAATCGGTGGCTTGGTATTTTTGGGCCGGACAATCGACAAGATCCGGTTGAAAGCCGCGGGCGAGTTGCGGCCGGATTTTTTTGCCTTGATGGGCGACGGCTACGACGCGCGGATCATGAAGTACCTGCATCTTGATTACGCCAGATTCGCGGAGTTTGTTCTCTCCGGTGCTTCCGATGAGCAATGCTGGAATTATTGCGTGGAAAACGGGCGGAAGCTTTCGGATTTGGATATTATGATTTGGAACGACTTCGCGGCCAAGCGCGGCTGGCAGGACTCGGTTTCCAGGCTTTTGGAGGATTTCAAGGCGAAGAGCGGTTTGGCCGACCGTCCTGATATCCAAACATTTTTTGAATACTGGGAAGTCGATGAAGGCCGGAAAAAGTAGGGCTTGCTGAAGGGAGGAGGTTTATGACTGACCAAAATTACAGTGCGGTGGATGCGTATCGCCGATGGCAAAATTCCGGTTTGGGGGCGCATTTGGAAATCATTCGCCGCAACTACTCCCGCCCCCGCCTGTTCGACCGGCCATCGTTGCTGGAGTATCGCTCCAAACCTCAAGTCAGTCGCTTTGCCAAATGGCGCACCGTGGCCTTTGGGCGGGTCACATGGGCGGTTTTTGCCCGGGCCTACTGGGCGATTTACCAACCGGGACGTTCGCCTGGGTTTTATGGCAGTGTGATCGTTAGCAATGACCCGGTGGACGATGACGGTCCGGTTCTTTTCGAGATCGCGGAATATACCCGGCGGGTCAGCGAGTACAATGTTCCCCTGACGGGCATTGAAGACTTTGCGCGCGTCATTCGTGATGATTATGAGCTTCCTCCGGTGATGGAGGTGCCTGAAAGTATCGCGCAAAAGAAGGGGGTATTCCTTCAGACGATTCTGATGGAGCGGGCAAAGTTGCCGGGTGGATACCTGCATCATCGACTTATTCCGGTCGTCGCGGCGGCGGGCTCCGGTTTTGTCAGTCCAGTTCCTCATCGTTATTGGGGCGATGAGTTTCGCGCCTGCTGGAGCGGGGGCGATCCGCTGCTGAGCGAAGCCCGGTTGCGGCAATATCGAGCCGACTCTCCGGAGATCGTGCCCTGAAACACCGAAGCATGGCGAATCGCTCACCCGGACCAGCGGCTATCGCGCGGTGTTTGCTGTCGGCCCGGCGTGAAACGGGACAAGCAGCCGCTCGATCGTCAGTGTCGTTGCCGTCATCGATTCCATGGCCAGAATGCTGAAAGTCGAACTGGCGGTGCCAAACGCACTTTCAGTTCCAGGACTGGTTTCCAACTTCCAGAATTTTGGTGAAGATGTGTATCGTGCCCTGCACGATGAGTGGGACGTCTCGCTTGCGGAGATCGACCATTTTGCCGGTGCATTTCATGTTCGTGGAGTCCACAAGCGGGACGTGCGCACGGTTGCGGCCCGGGTGCGAAAGATTCTGGAAAGGCATCCGTGGTTGACTGAGGTCAAAATTTACGAAATTCCCGGGAGCCACGAAGCCTGATCCATGACAGGATCGCTGCAAGAAATGCAATTCGACCGGGTGTTTCAAACTCACAAATCCGATGGCCGTTCCGATTGAAGGATTTTCGGTGGTCGCCCAATTCGACCGCATTCAAGCATTGCTGGATGGGGGATTGGTGGAAATCCCGAATGGGACGGCATTGTCGGACACCCACATCTGGCGGTGTAGTTTCATGGCGGCCGCGGATGCGGAAAAATTTCTCCGGACGCTGGGGGGCCTTGGACTGAACGTCTCGCAAGGGCCGGACTCGGATGTCGTGCTCGTCAGTGAGTTCGATCGCTCAGTCGAGCCCTATTGTGAATGGCTGAGCACAGGAGTTTGGGAGAAGGCGGTGATTGCATGGAAGGCGGGCACCCGCCCCGAAACGGTGACCGCCCGGGCAGGGTGGGATCCGAAGGTGGGCTCGGGCCTCGTCTTCCACGACCCCCGGTCCATGCATTTTCTCGAGTTCCTTCGATTGGAAAATAATGTGGAAGTGTTTCTCAACAAGAAGACCGGCAAGGAGGTTTATATCGGGCGCACTTCGACCCCAGTGGACGCTCTTTTCAAAACTGCTTCCGAAATCGTGCGGAAGCATTTCGTGACGGCGGGAGAACCCGTGCTTTCCGGGACGGCGGCGGCCGAAGTTTCCGATGCCGCCAGCATGCTTGAAAAGGTGATCAAGGAATCTCCCGATTGGTGGAATGCCCAATGGTTTTATGGAAAGAGTCAGGTGGCGCTGGGTCACCCTGAGGTGGCTTACGAGGCCTTTCGGCGCGCCTATCAGGTGGAAAAGAATGTGGAGGGGATTCTCCGCGAACTGGCGGGCGTATGTCTGGAATTGCGGCGATTTGACGAGGCAGTGTCGGTCGCGGAGTCAGCCGTATCGCTCGATCCAGGCAATGTCGAACTGCTGGGCAATCTGGCGCTCGCTTTTCTGCTGGCGGGACGCCTCGGGCCGGCACGCAAGACGATCGATGCCGCAGCCAGGATCAATCCCAGCGACCAGATCAACCAGACGATTGCACGGATGCTCCGCGAGGTGGAGGAAGGAAAAAGGGAGCAGCCGAAATCACTGCAGGATCTCACCAGGCCCGTGCGACCGAAGCGGTGGAACCTCTTTAATCTCTTTGGAAAAAAGAAATGATCGATTGCACCTGCTCTTCATGGCGGCGTGAAATCGCCCATCGCAATCGTTAAACAAATGAAGCGGGCCAAAACGGTCGTGGTGATTCTTGCGCTGATGGTGGGAGGCGCCTGGTTTTTTTCCAACCTGAGTGGCACCGTCGATTCGGAAAGCTCCCGCCAGGAATCCGCCCTTCGTGATTTGTTTAAGGTGGCGTTGGTTCAGTTTCGCATGGACGTTGGGCGATTCCCGACCACGGCGGAAGGATTGTCGGCACTGCTCGTTTGTCCACCGGGACTGCAAGAAAGGTGGAGAGGGCCCTATATTGCGGAGCACGGGTTGCGGGATCCTTGGCTGCATCCCTATAGCTACAGGTCACCCGGCATCCACAATCCCACCGGTTACGATCTTTGGAGTTGGGGGCCTGACGGGCGTCCGAGCGAGGATGACATCGGGAACTGGCAGAAATAACAGCGTAGTGCCGTCTTATTTGCGCAGACCCGCCAGCTCGCGTTCGGCGCACTTGGGACAGACGCCGTGGGTAAAGCCGGCATCGGTGTGCTCGCAGATATAACGATCCACGGATTCCCAGTAACCGCGGTCGTTGAGGACCGCTTTGCAGTAGGAGCAGATGGGGATGAGTCCCTTCAGGGTCTTGATGCTTTCCGCGGCTTCGGCGAGGTCATGCGACACTCGCCGCAATTCCAGGGCGGTCACGATCGTGCGCGATAGGGCTTCCAGGGCGGTGATTTGTTCGTTCTTTAATTGGCGGGGTTTCTGGTCGAGCACGCACAGCGAACCCAGGCCGTGACCGTCCGCAGTGATCAGGGGCGCTCCCGCATAAAAGCGGACATGGGGATCGCCGGTCACATAAGGGTTGGAGCGGAAGCGGTCATCGTTCGTGGCGTTTTCCACAATCAGGAGATTGGCCTGTTGGATCGTGTGCGCGCAAAAGGCGGTGTCCCGGGAAGTTTCCGATGAATCGAAACCGACTTTCGATTTGAACCACTGGCGTTCCCGGTCGATGAGCGTAACCAATGCCATGGGCGTCCCGCAAATATAAGAGGCCAGCCTGGTCACATCGTCGAACGCGCGTTCCGGTGCGGTATCCAGCACCCGGTAACGGTGCAAAGCGTCGAGGCGGGCTTTTTCCTTTGCCTGGTCGGGAAGGGGAAACGTCATGGGAAGTGAAGAAGGTTTACGGAACTTAAGAATCGGACCGGCGCTGGCGAGTGCGGAGTAACTTTCCGCCCGACGTCAAAATGACGGCCGGCTTGCTGCTCGCGTTCACTTTTCCCGTGAGGCGGGAAGCCTGACCGGTTTCTCGAAAAGCTCGTCGCGGATGCGTTCGCTCTCGCGTTCGATCTGTTCGGGCGTGGCGCCGAATTCCCGGAGAATGTGTTCGGTCATGGAGAGTGCAACTTCGCCTTCACCGGCGAACACCTCGTCGGCTCCGGCAGCGCGCAGTTCGGGTTGCTCGCGCAGGTAGGCGGTTCGCGCGACCACGCGCAGCTTGGGATTCAGTTCACGGGCTTCGCGCACAAGTTCACGGCCGGCGCGGACGCTCGACGAGCTGAGGATCAGAACGGCGGCGTCGGCTACGCCCGCTTCCTTCAGCGTTTCCGGGTGACTGGCATCGCCATAGACTGCGGACATTCCGTCCTGCCGCAGACGCTGCACGGTCTCAAGGTTCAGTTCCACGATGGTCGGCTCGATGTTGTTGTCGCGCATATCGCCGCTTCATTTCCGTGCGCCGTCGGCTTCAACCCTCGGCGATTTGAAACGGGACTGAAAATGAAAGCTCCGCTCCGCGTAGTCT